>JACSSI010000343.1 GCA_014879345.1 Anaerolineae bacterium
CCAATATTTGCAGCCGCGTGCCGACCAGCATTTGCCCGTAGAAAAGTATTATCACCCTGATGAATTTGCAGAAATCAAACGCATCGGCCTGGAGATGGGTTTCCAGTGGGTGGAGAGCGGTCCTATGGTGCGCAGCAGTTACCATGCTGACAGGCAAGTACGGGCGCTCTCTCCGATTTACAAGCAAAAATTTGGTAAAGAGTTAATCAAGATGGTGGAGTGAGTGTGCTTAATGGATGAGAACAACCCCGTAGTGATTTTGGATGGCGAGACGTGGCATATTGCGGAAAACGGCCGTTCCTCCAAAATCGCTCACTGCGGCAAAAAGATGACAAACCAGCGCACCCACTCCCGCGTCAGCACCATCGGCGTGGCACACGTTTGTAAAAACTGTGTGCGCCGCTACCTGGAAGATTTCCCCAACGCTTTCCCACAACCGTAAATTCTGCCTTTTTTCTGCAACGAGAACGGCCGTTTCCCGTATAGCATCATAACTTATCCAACCTGGAGGGTTTGTGATGCGTAATCAAGGACAATTTTACTTAGGCATCGTCGTCGTGATATTTGGCGTGGTGCTGCTGATAGCCAATATTTTCAATATTAACCTATGGATTCTGTGCTGGCCGATGTTCTTCATCTTGCTGGGCGTCTTCTTGATTCTACGCCCCAAAATGGTAGAACCCGGCACCGAAATGACCCAGAAATTCCTGGGAGAAGTAAAGCGTTCCGGTCTTTGGCAAGTTGTTGATGAAGAGTTTTGGTATTTTGTAGGTGATATTGAGCTGGATATGATCAATGCCGATATCCCCGATGGCATAACCAAAATCCGCACTTTTGGCTTTGTGGGAGACATCGACTTGTATGTGCCGGGGAATGTGGGTGTGGCTGTCGATTCAACAGCCTTTGTCAGCGAAGTAAGCGTTGCCGGCAGTAAGGAAGAAAACTTCCTGACGCCCGTTCACGTGCAGACAAACAACTACAAGATGGCCGACAAGAAAATCCTGTTGCAAACAACCGGGTTTGTCGGTGACATCAAGGTGCGTCAGGTGGGTTAGGTAAACCAGGCTGGCTCAAAATTAAATGATGGAAGCAGAAGGCAGCTCATTTTCGAGCTGCTTTCTTTGTTGTGGCTCCCTTACCAGAGGCAGTTCACAGTATTGTTCCTGACGCTTACTTATCTGTGCAGAACGCATACTCGCAAAGATCAATAAGATGGAATTTATAAGCGAAAACAAAAAACAGATGAAAATCAACAGTGTCCACATAGCCTAATCCTACTCCCTGGCAGCAGACTGCCTTTCTTGTTAAGTCGTAAAAAAGAGCAAAAAGTAACGGCCGTTTTCAAAATTGATATTTATCGCTTGACAGGTTTGCGCGGCGGCTGAAAAACAGAAATAATTCTGTCAGGAGGTTGGCATGACAAGACCGGATGTGACCCAGCAAGTTACATTTTTACACACAGCGGATTTGGTGGAAACGGCCGTTTTCTACCAAACTATCCTCGGTTTAAAAATGGTGCTGGATCAGGGCAGATGTCAAATATTTCAGGTAAATGGAGCCGCCTTCATCGGCTTTTGTGAACATTTTGAGGGCGCCAATCCAGATGGTGTTATTCTGACATTGGTCTCCGAGCAAGTAGATGCCTGGTATGATTACCTGACAGCCCGAAATGTACCTGTCGAAAAGCCGCCCACCCTCAACGAAACCTTCAACATCTACCACCTTTTTTTACGCGATCCCAATGGCTATCTGGTCGAAATTCAACGTTTTTTAGATCAAACCTGGCCCCAATAGAAATAGAATCTCATCCATGTCTGACGAACCTGCAAAAACAACTGAAGCTCAGGAAAGCGCCCAGTTTAACTGGCTTGTTTATTCAGACGCCACCTTTGCCGGGCTGGCGATTCTGATACCGATTCCGCTGCTTGATGTCGCTTTTGAGCAGTTTTTCTGGCGACGGATGCCGCGTGCCATTGCCCGCCAGAATGGTATAAAGTTGTCTCCGCGCATACAGATGGAGTTGAATCGAGGCCGGTTTAGCTGTTTGCAATCTTGTTTGATGGCCCCCATTCTGTTGACCTTGCTGCTGCTTAAACGCATCTTTAAGACCATTCTTTACTTCCTCACTATCAAAGAATCTTCAGACTTGTTGAGCCTTTACTGGCATCGCGCCTTTTTGTTAGATTACATGTGTAAAGTGGGCTATTTTCAGGATGAGGAAACGGCCGTTATCGCCGCCGAAGCCCTCCGAGAAATTCTGGAAACCATCACCACCAGTCCCCTGACCCAGCTTGCCAGACAAGTTATCGCCTTGCCCCGCCATATTTTGCGCAGTTTGCGGCGCGTGCGGCGAGGCAAAACGGATGAGGACATCGAAAAAACACGCACGCTTATGGCGCGCACCTGGGACAATTTTAGCGATTACTTCGTCGAACTGGCCGAGCAGTACGAGCAAACCTTTGCCAAAGTGAAGCGGGTGAAGGAAATGCAGCGCATCCAAACAGAGGAATAATCGTCTCACACCAAAACGCCAAGACGCACGTTTGTTTTAAGGAGAAAACGTAAATGCCGTTAACTTATGAACGCGCCTTCCGTGTGCGCCATTATGAATGTGATGCTTATGGTCACGTCAACCACGCCAACTATGTGCGCTACATGCAAGAAGCTGCTTTTGATGCCTCGGCTGCTGCTGGTTTTGATATGGACTGGTATGCGCAAAACGGCCGTTACTGGCTCATTCGTGAAACCGACATCAATTACCTACGTCCGCTCACTTACGGCGACACCGTCATCATCAAAACCTGGGTCGCCGATTTTCATCGCGTGCGCAGCCGCCGCGCCTATGAATTTCGCCTGGCCGACAGCGGAGAAATCGTCGCCACCGCCATGACTGACTGGGTTTACCTGGACACGGCCGCCCAGCGCCCTGTGACCATCACGCCGGAGATGGAAGCGGGCTTCCTGCCCGACGGCCCCCCGACCGATGTGCCGCCCCGTGACCGTTTCCCCACACCACCCCCACCGCCGCCCAAAGCCTACACACTGCGCCGTCAGGTGGAATGGAGCGACATCGACCAGGCCGGACACGTTAACAATGCTCAATACCTCACTTATTTGGAGACGGCGGGTGTAGCAGCGGTCAATGCCTTTGGCTGGCCGATGATGCGTATGGCTGCACATGGGTTTGGTGTGGTGGGGCGGCGTTATCGCATTGAATACAAGCAGCAGGCCGTGATGGGGGATGAACTGGAAATTACTACTTTTATCGCTGAGGTTAAACGAGCAACGGCCGTTCGCCATTACACCATCAAACGGATCAGTGATGATACCCTCATCGCTCGCGCTTACGCAGTTTGGGTTTGGGTCGATTTAGCATCCGGCAGACCCATCCGCATCCCCCCCGAATTTGCAGATGCTTTTGAGGGTCACATTGTGGCCTAAAATGGCAAGGGGAAAAGCTCCCGCGCCCTTTGGGGAGAGGAGCTAATTACTTTTGGATCTAACTTTGATTTTTTCCAGTTCTGCATCTTCCACCTGACCATTTTGGGAGCCATTCAAGAAATGTAATTGTGCCGAGAACGGCCGTTCCTTTTCTTTTAATTTCGTGGAGAGGGGGATATAACGGCCGTCTGCCGTGAGTGCCGAGGCATTGGCCGTATCTCGTAAATACACATCCAAAATCTGAGTGAGAACATCTTGCTGAAGCTGCCTGTCCTCAATAGGGAATA
This sequence comes from Anaerolineae bacterium, assembly GCA_014879345.1. Taxonomy (GTDB): domain Bacteria; phylum Chloroflexota; class Anaerolineae; order Promineifilales; family Promineifilaceae. The sequence continues at coordinate 3,729 of JACSSI010000343.1, forward strand.
GAATTTCTACCCGTCGATCGATATTCCGTGGCATCAAATCCGCACTGCCTGCATACATATCTGGCTTGCCATTGTTGTGGAAATAATAGATACGGCTGTGTTCCAGAAAACGGCCGATAATACTGATAACGCGAATATTTTCGCTGATTCCTTCCATGCCCGGGCGCAAACAGCAAATACCACGAATAATCAGGTCGATTTGCACGCCAGCCTGAGAAGCACGGTATAAAGCGCGAATAATCTCCGGGTCTACCAGCGAATTCGACTTGAGAATCATACGTCCCTTTTTGCCCAAAGCTGTCTCTCGTTCAATGAACTTCAAGATACTGCTGCGCAAATTCACAGGTGCTACCAGGAACTTACGATAAACACGCTGCTTCGAGTAACCCGTCAAATAATTAAACAACTCCGTCGCATCTTCACCGATGTCTTCCTCGCTTGTCATCAAGCCTAAATCGGTATAAAGACGTGCCGTAATTGAATTATAGTTACCCGTTGCCACATGTACGTAACGGCGGATGCCATCCTTCTCACGGCGTACCACCAGCGTTATTTTGCAGTGCGTTTTCAGGCCAATGAGACCATACACCACATGCACCCCTGCATTTTCCAGGGCGCGTGCCCATTCAATATTGCTCTCCTCATCGAAACGAGCTTTTAATTCCACCAGCACCGATACCTGCTTGCCGTTTTCCCTGGCACGCATCAAAGCCCGCACAATAGGCGGGTTGGGGCCGACGCGGTACAACGTCTGCTTGATAGCCAACACGTCTGGGTCTTCCGCTGCTTGCTGCAAAAAGTCGATGACAGGAGCAAAACTGTCATAGGGGTGATGAAGCAGGTAATTTTGTTTTTCCAGAGCGGGGAAAATATCTTCGTCACTGTGTAAATTAATTGGGGTTTTGGGACGAAAAGGGGTGTCTTTTAATTCTGGGCGCTCTAATTTGTGCAGTTCCCAGACACTGCTCAGACCAAGTGGGCCGTTGAAGGTGTAGACATCATAGGCGCTCATTTGCAAATTTGCCAGCAGCAGTTCGCGGATGTCATCGGGTGTGCTGCCATCAATCTCCAGGCGTACGGGGAAACCAAAATGACGCTGGCGCAGGTTTTTCTCCATGGTGAGCAGCAGGTCATCAGCTTCCTCTTCCTGGATTTCCATGTCTGTATTGCGTGTGACACGGAACGGATAGGCAGCCACAATTTCCATGCCTGGGAATAGCCTGTCCAGATTAGCGGCGATAACTTGTTCCACCCAAACAAATTTGTGGGTGGTGGGCAAGAGTAATTCATCCGGGTCTAACGGTTTTAAGGAAACCAGACGGGGCAAGGTGGAGGGTACTTTGATGCGGGCGAAATGCATCTCGTCTGTTTTGGGGTCACGGATGACTGCGGCTAAATTGAGGCTTAAGTTTGAGATGTGGGGGAAGGGATGGCCGGGGTCAAAAGCCAGCGGCGTCAGTACCGGGAAGATGCTGCGTTCAAAATAATCGCGCAATTTTATTTGCTGCCGCCGCTTTAGCTCGTTGTAATCAGAGACGGTGATTTTTGCTTCGGCCAGGGCCGGTTGCAGCACATCGCGCCAGCAGTTCACGGCTTCGGAAAAAAGTTGGGTTACGGTGCGATGAATGGCGACGAGTTGTTCGCGGGGCAAGAGGCCGTCGGCAGGTGTTCTGGTGACGCCCAGGAGCACTTGCTGCTTGAGGCCAGAGACGCGCACCATGAAGAATTCATCCATGTTGCTGGTAAAGATGGCGAGGAATTTAAGCCGTTCTAGCAGCGGATGCTCTTCGTTGTAGCATTCTTGCAAGACGCGCCGATTGAATTCGATATGGCTTAATTCCCGGTTGATGTATAAACTTGGATTTTTCAAATTAATGTTGGCCATAGATGCCTTTTATGGGTAACTGTACAGATGTAGCCTGAGCCTGTCGGAGGCGAAACCGGATTTTGATACGATTAATCCTTGTCTGATCTGTTTGGTTATCTTTATGGAGCGATGCCTTAAATTTTAATGGGAAATAGATTCTTGTCCAGTCGAGAGATATTTAAAGGAGTCCTCAGCGGTTTTATTGAACATCTGAGGTATTGGATTTATGTGCTTTTTGCGGTGATAACGGCCGTTTCCCTCCCCGCTTGTCGTCCTGAAATTGTGCCACCCACTCCCATTGCCCTGGCTACTATTCCCGCAGGATTAGCCGAGCAA
>JACSSI010000344.1 GCA_014879345.1 Anaerolineae bacterium
TTACACAAAAACTAACCGCACCCTTAATCTTGCTTCAATATCGTGGGCAAATAGACATGCTTGTCTAAAATAGGAACCTCAGCCATCACTTCCGGTTTACTCCGTTCCGCTGCCTCCCACAATGCAAACAAAATCTCGCCATTGCTGTCAGGATTACCAACAGTGGGCGAATTATCACGCAGGAATTCCACATACTCCTTAGACACCACCTGATGCATCAAGCGCACCGTACCCGTGACCATTTCTGCTGGTAGTTGATAGGTTGTCGTATCCCAATATTGACCATCAGCATACAAGGTCGAATCGGGCAGACTATTTGTGTAGGGAGCCGCCCCGGCCGCCGCAAACGCACTAAACTCAAAACCACGCGGTGGGATACGGTTGTCAGAAATGATGACATTATTCAAGATGAAGTGGAAAGAATGTCCGGCAGGCAAACCCAATTCAGCAGCATAATCCGGGGTCAACCCGTGAAGTGACTCATATACTTTAAGATTCGCTCCAGCTTGATGATAGCCTTCTAGTTCTCCGGTAGTTTCCGTATACGCGCCTGAAACAAATATGAGGTCGCCATCAGCATTGTATCCTTCCACTTGCAGCCACATACGCCGCCCTTCAACATAGCCCGAAGGCAGTTTGTGTCCACTCTCATTGACAACCGTTACAACCAGTTCATCATCATGACGAATGGCAGACACTGAGGCTGCATTTTGCAACATTTTGCGGGCACGCTCAATGCCAGCTTGCAGCGCATCGACCCGTTCTGGCTCTGCCTGGAATGTGGCACTAAATACCGGATGTTGGGGAATAATTTGCGGCACCCAGGTGTTAGCCCCTGTCAGGTCGTGCAGGGGCATATCATCTCGTTGGATATGTTCGCCAAATACATCACCTGCCACCCCAGTTACATCGCGCATGTGGCAGTCTTGACACGTGGAAACATTTGTTTTGTTGCCGCCAAATTGAGGCGCATAAATGCCTTCCGGGGTGTTGTACTCACTAAGCCGCCATTCGGTGAAGGTGCGCTCGATGGGGAACAGTTCATCAAGGTCAGGGGCAGGTGTATCCATATCATTGGGCCAATACTCGCCACGCGCTTCATTCCAACTCAGCAGCGGGTTGTTAATATCATGGCAGCTACCACAAAAGTTAGCTTCTTGGTGATAGGGAGATTGTAATGTGGCTTGAGCGCCATCAAAAACTGTATGGGGATCACGCCCCAGGTCGGTGACAATGTCAAAAGGACCCCGCCGATAATCTTGCGGGTCAACAATCAAGGAGCCGCTGCCGATAGTGGTAATGGGGCTGGTGATGGTGCTGTGGACTGTGATGTCTCGACTGGGGCTGATACCTGGCTCATAAACGGGATCGACCATGCGATGGCACACTTCACACTGCACGCCTTCCTGGTCTGTAGGTGTCATAGCGGAACCATCGGTGGGGGTGGAGTTGCCATGCAGCCAACCACGCGGCATATGACAACGCAGACAAAACTCGCCGCCCCCGTTGGCATCCGCATTTGCAATGTCCAGTGCCGCAAAGAAGACTGGATCGCGTCCGGCCTGGGCCATCATGCTGCCCTGCCAGCCAATCCAGGGTGCATATTCTGCTGGCTGTTCAACTCCGATGTTGGCTACGTTCTCATGGCAATCTCGGCAGCTATCAGGGCCAGGGATGTCATCACCCATCTGGTTGGGCTGAGTTCCGGGCAGAAAGAGGTCGTTTTGTGTGGTTGAGAGAGGACGGGTAATAGGAACGCCGTTGGCGACAATGACTGGATGGTCGAGAGGGAGGTTAGCGGAAACGGCCGTTTCCCCCTCAACCGGCTTCAAAGCAGAAACGATGATGACGAGAAATAGTAAAGCAATGCCTGTAGTTAAACCAACAAATAGGATTCTTTTCGACATCATTGTCTCCCTTACATTTTAGTTTACACAGAAAACCATTTATGCTACTTACCATGTCATTTACCCAAAACAGCACGCTTCAGGTAAAGTTTATGGCACAGGATTTATTTGGAGCGTGCCAATCAGAAAAACATGATTGGGTTGTGATTCCCCATCAACTGTTAACGGCATTCTTGTTCCTGAAACCGAATCATATAATCCCGTATAAAGAGGATATTCACCAAAAGGTATATTTTCTGGCAGCGTGATTGTAAACACGTCGTCAATCGTATCTCCAGCCTCCCACATCTCTGTCGGGAAATCACCATTTAGGGGAGGTGCATCTGTTTGGGCAAGGGGTGGTGCATCGGAGGAGCCGAGATGGACAAAGGCGGTTAATGCCTTTCCTGGTGGAGTCAAAACTTGCCACTGAAATTGAACTTGAACTGTCTCACCTGGCTGGGCTTGGGTTGTTTGCAGATTGGCTTGGGATAATTGAATACTGTTCCCAATGACAGCCAACGGAGAAGATTGAATAGGATAGTTATTCTCTGGAACAGCTTTTATTTGCCCAAATTCTAGTTTCTCGGTCCCCTCTTTAAGCTCAATCCATAAACGTATCCGCGCAGGGACAACTGTATTTTCATCCATTTTTATTGCCAGCCGATCCGCAATGACTTGATCTGGCTTCCAAGTAAAAGGAGGATTAATGCCACTGCCAGGTAAGGTCTCCAGATTAGCAATGGCAACAAAATTTCGCCCGGTTCCTACAATATTTATGATTGGAGAGTTTGTAGGGGGTGCAGATGCCTGCCAATAGAAGGTTGCGTATAGGGTATCACCGGGAACGGCCGTTTTCGTTTCTGTATCTACCGCTAACAATGTGAGCCCATGTCCCATATCTACGTTGATCCTGGCAGCAGTAGACGGTATTTCAGCCAGCGTTATCACCTCAGGTGCCGCATAAGTAGGAGCAATGAGCCCAAAAAGACAGTAAACGGCCGTTATAAACGCCAGCAGAGGGCCACCAATTATGCCAACACCTTTGGGTAACTTTGCCAAACCATATGCCAGTCCAAGTGCTGCTGGTAACAATGCAGGGAACCACAAACGCCCCTGGTCTGCTGACGTTTGCATCATAAATTGAAGCCAAGCAAAAATAACAAGCAGACACCAGGATGCCAACCAAACAGCAAGGAACCAGGGCTGCTGTAAAACATGTGCGCCATGTTTGGGTTTCGAGAAGGGAATAATCAGTTTGTCACGTTTCTGATACAAGCTAAAGAAGAAACCTGCAAAACTGCCCCATATCAAGCCCTGCCACACAGAATACACCCACGAAGGCGCTTCAATAGTCATCCATCCAAAATAGGCAAACAAAGATTTCCAGACGCGATCCATATCATTCCATACTTGGCGCAAAGTATATTCTCGCTGTCCTCCAGCCAGGGCAACAAATTGATTCGTAGCTGTAGGATCACCGTACAAGACCCAGTTCCGCCAAAACAACCAACCTGCTACAAGCAAGGCTGGCATAATAACTAGCATTGAATTTTTTATTGAGTCACGCCAACGGCCGTTTCGCCATGCTAACAAAACTAGCGTACCCACCGCATAAACCAATAACAACAGTCCAGTCATCTTAGACAAGATGGCAATACCAATCGTTATTCCCAAAACTATTAGGCTTGCAGTCGAACCGCCTTTTTGCCAAATACGAATGAGCTGCCATAAAACAACCGCACTCATAAATATAATTAGACTGTCATTGCTTACTGCGCTTTGAATAAAGAGGAATTGAGGCAAAAAGGCGATCAACCCAGTTGCCACCAATGCAATTGTTGGTTGCAACGGCCATAGCAATCTACCACTGGCGTAAATACAAAGCAGCGTACCTATTCCCAAACTAATAGAGAATAAGCGAATCACATGAACAGATAATACGTATCCTTGCCAGGGCCAATATTCTATGGGCGTATGAATGAATAAGTTTCGATTTTGTTCCGGAAGTATGCGATGGGTATTGTAAGGGTGATAAGGATTCATCTGCAACGAAGCCTTATCACCCTCTAAAGGTGATGTGAGAATGGCAGCAAGCAAATAATAAAGGGGAGGTTGCGCCGCTTCCTGGCGAGCAAGTGTTTTGGCCGATGCGACTGGCAGTTTCCAATCGGATTTAATAGCCTGGATGGTAAAATAATGGTGGTGTTCATCAGGCGTTTCAAAAATAGGGGAAATAATACTGTAACCAAAAGCTAGCAGCACATAGAGAATTAGGAATAACAATAACCAGAGGCGACGATGAGACATTTTGTGTGCGTCTCTTTTAAAACGTGTGTAATTATTTGCCGTTAGTAATGAACGTTAACCAGGGTGCCGTAATCACTCCAGTTGTATATCCACTGCGCTTTATCTGTAGGCATATTAACACAACCGTGGCTCATGGGCGTGCCGAAGTTATTGTGCCAATAGGTGCCATGCAGGGCAAACCCTCGATAAAAATACATGACGTAAGGCACGTCTGGCAGATAATAATCATAACCAAGCAGGTAACCATTCATTGTTTGGCTTTGATGGCGCAAATAGATGCTAAACTGACCGGTGACGGTGGGATAGAGGTAGGTTCCGGTGGAAACGGCCGTTGTCATCACCGGCACATCCCCTTCATAAGCTGTAAGCGTTTGCGTGCTCAAATTCACATCAATCCAACGCGCACCATAATTGGGCGCAGGTTGAGGGCTGGGAGCCGCAGGTTGTGGCTGCGGATTAGAAACTACGGTCGTGCCACCGGCAGGGATCGTCAACGTTTGCCCGGCGTAGATATGGTCAAAATTGGTAATACCGTTCGCCTGAGCCACCGTGCTCATTTGTAAACCATGATTGGTGGCGATACGAAAGAGGGTATCACCTGGCTGCACCACATAACTGGTTCCTGTGCCGCCAGCGACAGGGGCAGCACCAGCACCCGGAATGACAAGCACCTGCCCCACTTCAATATGATCATAATTCCAAATACCATTGGCGGTGGCAATTTCTTGCATGGTAACGCCATACTGCACAGCTATTTTGTATAGCGTATCGCCAGGCTGCACCACGTAGCTGGAATCGGCAAAAACAGCGGGAGCAAAAACCAGAGATAGTGCCAAAAGCGTCAAAAAGAGTAAGCTGATGCGTGTTTTTTTCATGGTGAACCTTCTTGCAAAATGGGATTATGTCTACAAATCAGTTGTCATAATAGTAGCATGAATTGTCAAGCGGAACAGGACGAATTATGGATGGGAAACGGCCGTTTGCACTACGACAAAAAAAGACCCGCCAAGTTTACTCGAAAAGGTGACTATCTCTCGATCAAAAACCTGACAGGTCGGGTGGCACACATACATTATTTTTCAAAATTTAAGGTCGATAGCTGGCAAAGACCTCCATGCTGCCATCCTTGTTAAACGCCATCACATCATAAGGTTGATCTGCTGCGCCATCGACTTCCATACCGGGTGAACCAATTGGCATACCGGCCACAGCCAGACCTGCTATGTCAGGTCTTTCTGCCAGCAAGCGGTTTATTTCTTCAACAGGCACATGCCCTTCAATCACATAGCCATCCACGATGGCTGTATGGCAAGACTGGAGTTCCATGGGAACTTGATGCGCTTCTTTAATCGCATTCAAGTCTTTTACGTCTTCTACTTGTACAGCGAAGCCGTTCTCTTCCATGTAGGCAATCCAATCGCCGCAGCAGCCTCAGGTGGGGGGATGGTAAACCGTCACCAGGGGGCCTGATGACTGCTTTACCGCCGGTTGTTCTGATGCTGTCGGGGCACAAGCTGTCACCATCAAAACAATCAATAAGGGAATGATAAACAAACGTTTCATCATAGGTCGTTGACCTCCAATCGGGGATTTCTGCATCGTGCAGATAAGAAATGATACTTAAATAGACAGATAATCACAACGGCCGTTTCCCGCCACATCCAAATTGCCCTCATCAACTCAAACGCATTTGTGTATAATAGACGTGGTTAAACAGTG
>JACSSI010000345.1 GCA_014879345.1 Anaerolineae bacterium
CTAATTTCTGGCAAAACTTTGTCAACAAGCAAGTAACCTTTCGCTTCATGCGGCAGGAACTGCAATTCAACCTGTCCCAATCTCTGTTTAGCAGCGCCGATGTAGATATTGGCAGTCGTTTTTTGCTGCGCACCATTGCTCAAAACATGGAAATCGCGGAACTTGGTTCTGTGCTGGACATTGGTTGTGGTGTGGGGGTACTGGGTCTCAGCCTCAAGAAAATCAATCCTAATATTCAACTTGTTGCCCAAGACCGGGATGCGTTGGCTGCCACGTTTACCGCCCAAAATGCTGTCCTAAATGAGCTTGATAGTGTGTTGGCGCAAGGTGGTTTGGCATTCGATGGCATTGGTGAGCAGCAATTTGATCTCATCGTCTCCAATTTGCCAGGTAAAGCGGGACATGCTGTCTTGCAAGATATGCTGCACCGGATGCCTGCTCATCTGAGTGAAACGGGATTGGCAGCAGTGGTCGTTGTTAAGCCGCTGGCTGAACTGGTGGCGGAAACGCTGACCGAGATGGAAAGCGAGCTTTTGCTGCGTGAAGAAGCGTCTGGGTATGAGGTGTTTCATTTTAAGGGTGGAACTGTACTCGAGCATGATGCCGCGATTAGCCTGACACCATACATTCGGAATGAGCAGCCGTTTAAGCTGGATAATCAAGTGGTTGAGATGCAAACGGCGTGGAATTTGCCGGAGTTTGACAGTCTGGCACATGATACCATGCTGGCGATCAATGCCTTGAAGAACAAGAAGATTTCTGGAAATGTGCTGTTTTGGAATCCAGGGCAAGGGCATATGCCGGTGTTTTTACGGGAGCGTCTGAGTGGGCTTACGTTAGCGGGGCGAGATGGCTTGAGTTTGCAGATTGCTGAGATGAATTTGAGGCGGAATGGGGTGGAAACGGCCGTTTCCACCCAACATGTCCCCCATTTTCTTGAAGCATCAGGTCAATACGATTGGCTCATCATCTTTCCCGATATTGATCCCGGTATTTCCTGGGAAAATTACCTGCTGCCCCACTGCACCCGCCTGTTAGCGCCTGGTGGACGATTGCTCCTCGTTGCCAAAAGCGCCTACACTCACCGCCTCCTCCAAAAAAAGCGCGGCTTAAATGCCAAATTTGACCGCAAACGCAATGGGTATCGGGCGGTTATCCTTGCCAAAGCTTAAAAAGAAGGTAACTGTACAGGTAGCTGTCGAAGCCAAAGCGGTTCGCACCACCCGCCTTCGCCTTCGACAAGCTCAAGACGCCCCTCAATTGGTTAAATTTCAGGTAATCAGCTAAACACACTTGTTGGCATGGTGCTGCTTTGGCTGACATGTACCGTAGACATCGACACCATGTGGAAGATGTGGCGCAGGGCATCCTGGCTGAGTCCGGCAGTGAGCGCTTCCGTGAAGCCGATTTCATCCGCCAATTTTTGTACTTTGTCTTGAGCTGGATTGACCGCCCCCTTGGTATTGAAGCCGATAGCGGGTTTGTTCGCGCCAGGGACAAAACCAACGTAGGCCAGGGTGTAGATTTCCTGCTTGAGCAGTTCCTGGGCGGTACGAGCCACGTCTTTGGCACGTTGGCGGGAGGTGTTGTCTTCGCCATCTGAGTAAACGATGACGATGCAGCGCACCATGACGCCGCTCTGGCGCAACTGCTGGGCGTAAAGCACCATGTTTGTCAGGCCACCAGCCACCGCATCGTACAGCGCGGTACAGCCGTAGGGATCATATTCCGTGCCAGTGAGACGCACGGCATCGTCTATGCCGACGTATCCGTGCAGTAATTTCACATCATCATTGAAGAGGATGGTGCTGACAAGAATGTCATCGGCAGCAAGGGAATGGCTCATCGCGCCCAGATAGCTGTCATTGTAGGCTTGCATGAGGTCGGCGGCGTGTGGGATCATGGAGCCGCTCATGTCAATGATGTTCATCGACAGGGTGACTTCGCTGCTGGTTAATTGGTCGAGTGGAACGCCAACGGCCGTTGCCATTGTTGGTCCATTCAAATTTGAAACCACTAAGTCAAGTGTGTCGTCTGTCAAGCCATCGTCTTGGGCTGATTGGAATAAGTCGTCCAGGTTTCCGAGTCCGGTGTTGTTCATAATATTCTCCGAATATGATTTTCGATTGTTGATTTTAGATTGACGATTGGTGCGGGGAGTACATTGAATCGTCAATTCAAAATAGTCAATCCAAAATCGTCAATCTAAAATGGTAAGCTGTCTGTGCTGTTAATAAAGTTCACGCCTTGTTTCTCGAACTCGGCGAAGCGTTTGAGCGCGATGGCGTGGAAGTCTACATCTGGATGCAGAACGGGTGAGGAGCAGTCCTTGAGGAAGAAGATTTTTTGCAGGGCATCGGGGCGCTGACCGAAATCTTCAACGAGGTCTTCAACCGTTTCCAGCACGCAGTGGCTTTCAGCTTCGCCTGCCACCAGCACAATGTCGGCGTCGGCCAGGGTGTCCAGGAAGGCTTTGTTTTTGCCACCCAGTGGATGACTGGGCACGGGCACTTCTGGCTGGATGATGGAGTAATGCTCAGTGAGCGGAATACTGCCTTTGGTGAGCCAGGTGGGTTGTGTTTTGCGGGCGATGCTGTGCCAGAGAACGGCCGTGAACAGTTCCGGATCAAGCGCGTTGCCGATGCTGCCAATCATGACGTGATAGGGCCAGATGGTGAGCGTCTTCTTGGCGTCTTGCTCTAACTGTTTGACGTAGTTGGTGGACTGCACCGGAGCCACGAGCGGCCGCCAGGTACCCGTTTTGATGTCGTCGTAGGTGATCATGGTGAAGGGAGCCGGATGGTTGCCATCGACATCAGCCCACCAGGCGGGATGGAAAATTTGATGCGGCAGATGGGAATCCAGGGAGCAGGTGATGTTGGTGATGCGCTCGGCGTTGCTGTAGATAAATTCAATGAGCCGCTGAATGTCGCCACCGGAACCAGGCACAAAGAGGCTGCCGTCTGTGTGGCAAAAATCGACTTGCATGTCAATGATGACAAGGTGGATTTTCTCTTTGTCGCTGGTGGCTGCACTCAGGTTGGCCTGTTTGGCTTCGCTGGCAATGGCGGCATAGTCGGGATAGTACAGGGTGCCGATGCGGCTGGGATTGTAGATGGGGGGGAAGGTTGTCATTTGTTTTCTCCTGAAGGATGAATTTTGAAGGATGAGGGATGAATTTTGTCTCGCATCCTTTCCTTGAAATGTTTGTTAGTGTTAAATAGACACTAACTCGATTGACAAAAGTATAGTGTATTTATGACACTATTGTCAAGTCCCAATTTTTATTTGTCTGGATGATACCAAATTTCGGTGAGCGAATGGTTGATGGTTCCCTGTGAAAGCTGAATGACGGGGAAGGTGTCGGCCGCTGGGGTGGTAGAAGTGGCAGGTTGGTTTGGGTGCTGTTGGATTTTGCCCTGGTGATTGACGTGATAAACGGCCGTTTTCTCTTTCCCGCGTTGGTTAATTTTCAGGGTAAAGGTAACGGCATCTGGTGTGAAGGCAACGGCCGTTTCCCTCAAACTTTCTCCTGGCGACAAAGGTGGAATGGGCAGGTCATAGGTGCTGCCGCTGTGCCAGAGGAAGAAGCGGTTTTCGGCGAAAATACGATGATAGCCGGCGATGGTTTCGCTGCTGGGCGAAGCCTGGAACCATGTCTGATTGCGGTGGGCGGTGGCGATGGCTTCTTCAACGAAGTGGCCGTTTTGCATGTGGCCGCGCATGATCCAGGTACCCGCGATACGGTAAAGATAGTGGCTGGTGGCGGCAAAAACGGCCGTTTTTGCCACGGCCGTTTCCCGGAATGTGGCGCTTTCTAGCATAGTTAACTTGAGCGGCTGGCTGCCACCCACGTCTAGCAAAAGAAGTTGTTTGCTGCCGGCAGGATTGACGGTGAGGATGTTCTGGAAAGCGGCAAATTTGTAGCCTGGATTGCCGGTAAACAGCACCCTCTCATCGACCACACCACCCAGTCCAAACCGCACCAGTTTGTATTGATTTTGCTCCCAGACGATGGCGAGAAAACGGCCGTTTGGCAAAGCGTGGATCGAGTCGATGAAACCGGTGGTGGTGAAAAGTTTTGTGGGCTGAAAAGCTGGCGCGTGAGTGAGTTTCATACTGGGTTTATGGGCGCAGATGGGGCAAAACGGCCGTTCCTGTGGATATTCTTGTTGACAATGCGGGCAAGCAATGGCGTTATTCGCGTAGTCATTTAGAAGGGCAATGGGAAAAGGAGGCCGTTCGCTTAAATCAAAAACACGATGCAGATAGTTGAGCAAGTCATCAGTCAATAATGGGCGCGGACGGGCATTGGGGGGATAGGTAACGTCGGGCTGGAGGATGCTGAGTCTGGCGGTGGCACGGGCAGCAATGCTTTTGTGCTGATGGTGAACGCCGCCGTAGGGATGGATGAGCAGCAGACTGCGCACCAGCAAGACAAAAAAAGCATACCAATCGGTGGCAGGAGAGAAGAACGGCCGTTTACTCAAATCAGCAATCCCGTACAAATTGGGATCGACAAACTGCTCCATCGCCACCGGGCAGGGGAAGCGGCCGAACTGGTAGCTGTCAACGTCGATTAGGAAGTGGCAGGATTGTAGTGTGGCAGGGTTGCAGGGTGGTGGGGTGATGAAGATGTTTTGGTCGTTGAGATCGCCGATGATGATGCCCTGACTGTGCAGGGTGGTGAGGGTGGCGTGGAGTTGTTGGAAGAGGGTGAGAACGGCCGTTACCGTTAATCTGTTTTTTTGCCAATAAGCGGCTTTGGCAAGGAATGTGATGGGTACGGCATCGGCTGGCAGCAGCGGCATTTGGAAGCCGAGCAGATTGTCGTGCATATCGGTTACAGGCAAGGACGGCGCTAAAATTTCAGGAGGTAATTGTTGTTTTAGCGCGGCGTTGAAGAAGAAATCAAGTTTTTGCTGATGGCTGGATTGTGGCTGATGATAAAGTTTAACGGCCGTTTGCCCAACCTTAAACACCATGCCTTCACCGCCTGCCTGAATGAGCTGGGAAGAATCGAGTTGGATGATCTGGTTGTCAATTTTGATGGTTTTGGTCATTTTGCACCTGCTCTCCAATTGGCGAAGCTACAAATATGTTTATAAGTGTTACAAGTACACTAAGCATATTAGTGTTAAAAATACACTTTGTCAAGATGCTGTGATTGTCTACCTGGAACTGGTATACTTTGGGCAAGAAACAAGCGCAGAGCGAGGTAAGAATATGAAAACGTTGTTGATATTAAGACACGCGAAATCGAGTTGGGAAAATGCGAACCTGACGGACTATGAACGGCCGTTAACCAGCCGCGGAAAACAGGATGCACCACGCATGGGCAGACTGTTGCTCGAAAATGATCTAACGCCAGATTTGATTATCTCTTCCTCTGCGGAACGCGCCCTTACCACAGCTGAGTTGGTCGCCTTAAACAGTGGCTACGAGCAGGAAATCACAGTAACCCGCCAACTTTATCATGGGGACCCAGAGGATTATCTGGAAATAGTACGTGAGAAGGGAGGCCCACATGGGCGCGTAATGGTAGTGGGGCATAATCCAGGGCTGGAAGCGTTGGTAGAAGAACTGACCAGCAGCTACCAAATAATGCCGACGGCCGCCTTGGTGCAAGTAAACCTCCCGATCGATTCCTGGGCTGATTTCACGGATGATGTTTCTGGCGAATTGGTAGGGGTTTGGCGGCCAAAAGAATTGTAGGGGAACGGCCGTTTTCTTCTGAAAAACCTGCATTAAATCCATCTTCATTCTCATAGATCATAACCAGGCTTAACTTGATCCAACTTAAGTCCATTTTTTTGCGTCCATTTTGGCAAAGCTGTCTTGTGGGTGCGGTTTAAAGTTGTGTATGAGACTACAAAAGTCTCCTCAAATTTAATGCCAATTAGTATTGGC
>JACSSI010000346.1 GCA_014879345.1 Anaerolineae bacterium
TGAAGAACTAGCAGAATTGCTGGGGGTAGAAAGCCGCGCCACCATTTACAAAGATCGCCAGCTTTTGATAAAAGAGCACAAAATTGAATTTATCGAAGTGGAACGCGGTCGATGGAAGATTGATCGCAGCAAATACATCTCCAATTTACGCATCAACTTATATGAAACGGGCATGCTTTATTTGATGGCACGAAAGGCAGCCCGGCAAACTCGTTTCCCCAATCCCCATGTGACCAGCCTATTGGAAAGCATTGCCATTATGCTCAATCAACCGCTGATGGATCGGCTGTTGCAATCCACAGGTTTCATTCCTAAAACAGATGAACAAGATGGAACAACGGCCGTTCTCGAAAAAATCATCTCATGCTGGGTAGACCAACGTAAAATCAACATTCGCTATCAAGGCTTAAAATCTCAAAAACCAACAGTGCATCTTGTCAGCCCCTATTTGCTGGAACCGTCATTGTGGAATGAAGGTATCTATCTGGTGGGCTACAGCGAGACAATGGACAAAATCATTCCCTTCAAGCTAAATCGCATTTTGAACGCCGCCGATACGTCTCAACCGATCATCTTCCCCCAATCGTTCAACGAATCCGATTTCTTGAACAATGTATGGAGTATCTGGGATGGAGAGGGAGAGTTAGTAACGGTGAAATTAAGGTTTCGGGGGGAAACGGCCGTTAAGCGGGTGCAAGAAAGCGTGTGGCATCCCAACCAGACAGAGCCGGAACTGCTGCCCAACGGCGACCTTATTTGGACAACCCAGGTCGCTGAATGGCGTGAGATGCTGCCGTGGGTACGCAGTTGGGGCGCGGATGTGGAGGTGTTGGAGCCGAAAGATTTGCGAGAAAAATTAATTCAAGAGACACTTAGACTTGCCAGCATTTATGATCTGAACTCGGCCGAAAAAGGATATCCAATTATGGACATATTTGAGCAATATCTTACGCTAAAAGGGAAAACCAATCCCGAATTGACTATCTTTGAACACAGCAGTGATGTTTATCACATTGCTCTATATCTACTTGAGGCAAATAAAGAAATTGTGCAAAACCGAGATTTAGTAAAAGCTGGAGCATTATTGCACGATGTAGGTAAGATTGAGCAAGACATTCGCCAAAAACAATGGGTGCATCAACCTCATTCATCCAAATATTTGCAAACTTTGCTTGATCATCCTCGTTTGCAAATGCTCCTTTCCGAAAATGGGATTGATATGAAGAATGTGCAATATGATGATTTACTTCTTGTTTGTGAACATCACCACGACATCCCTACTCGCCCTGATTTGTTACGCCTGAACCCAGATGCTTTACTCGTTTCAATTGCCGATGTGTTGGCATCCTCTCTTGAAGGGGGGTGGTTAGGAGATATTCGCGAGATGTTGCAATCTAGCCCATACACCAAGCTCAATACTGTGCTACTTCGGAATCTCGACTTGGATGCTGGATTAGATGGTGAAATTCACCGCGTTGATTTGCCTGCGGATTCAATTCCTAATGCATTATTGGCCGATCTGATTTATCGTGACATGTGTATTGAGTTGCGGGAGCGTGGGATGGTTCCACTCTTGCAAAAGCATGGTTTGCTGTGGGTAAAAGCAAAGCTAGATGTATTGAAGGACTTTTTAGAGAAGTATACAGTTAACCCGCGCCAATTATATCAATCAGCCGGTATTGACGACGATGTGTTTGAGAGCATGTTATCTTCACCAGCTATGCCGCCCGCTGGTGTTCTCGAACCATCTAATATGAAATTTCTATTGCTTAATGAACGAATTGCCCAACAATTAGCTGCCAGCATCGTGTTACGTAAGACTACGAAAGAGGTAATGGAATATTTTGATATTTCTGTAAGTGAAGTCGCCAACATTTTTCAAGCACAAGGTATAGTTGATTCTTTAGATGAGGAAAATGATGACTAAATTGGAGCAATCGATTAACGAGTTCTGGGTATTGTGCAAGAATGCTCTAGACGGGCAGTTTGATTTTGGTGAATTGCCTGATGATCTTGGTGGCTTGATCAGAAAGTATGCCGAAAAAGAGGTTAAGCAGAACGATGTAAAAATTGTAGCGTCAGTGATTGGCAATAAAAATGCACAAAACGAGAACAAAGAAGCAACTGAACTACTCAAATTATTCGATGCATCAAGTAATGGTTATCGATCTGCGACTAATGTTTTGCTTGAATATTTGAAAATACAAACAGGTTTGGATAAACACGCTTTTGAATTAGAAATTAGTGCATTTGCGATGATAGATGGAACTCCATTAATAGAAGCAGTGGTCACTAACGACAAAAGATGTCCTATTTGCAACCGTTTTTCACAAGATACACAAGTTTATGCATTGATTTCGGGAAACCCACAAACAGATAGCTTGTACCAAACGTATCAGAGCAAGAAGGGACGTACGAACATGTACGTTTGTCAATATTGTTTCACAGCGGGTTGGGTTGATTTGCCAACAGCAAAAATTACGTCAGAAAGCCGTCAAGTTAACAAGGGGCGTGAGTATCTTTTCATTACAACACCTGTTTCAGAAAAACAATTGAAAGAGTTGCTAGATGCGCTCATTCACGTTTACAGAGAAGACAATAATGATAATGACGAGATTTTAGCTGATGTAGATGATGACGACCTACTTGATGCTTTTCTGGAAGAAAATAATATGCCCGCACGCGATTCATTATCTGTTTTAGGCATGAGCCGAAAACGGTTGCGAGAATTACGCGGCTTCGTCTTACAAAGTTCTAACCAACTATTACGAACTTTCGTGGTTCGAGTTCCGATTGAACGGCTTGTGGGGGAAGATAAAGTCAGTAGCGCAGTACAACGTGAATTGATCAAAGCCGCTATGTATGACTTTTGGCGGATCGTGGGGGGATCACTTCATTATGGTCATATTGTTGAAGGTGTACCTCTTTCAATTGACGGACAAGAAGTAACTGAGAAAGAGATGGAACAAGCCAGCCACGCTTACCATATTGCAGATCGCTTCACACGTTATAAGATCAAGAAAACGGGGCAATACCGCCTCAATTCAGCTCTATTTATGCTTTTATTGACATCACCACGTTTAGCTGCCAACCGAATTCTTAATGCAAAGCGACGTGAGGATAATGGCAAGTATGCGCCAAATAAAGATACGGTAAAGGAGATCATTATGAGTGTAGAGAAGTTAGCTGACCCAAACGATTGGCAATTCCAATTGGGATTGAGAGTTATTGAAACCTTGGTCAACTTGCGGATGGTTCCCAAAGCGCGAGGCTTCTGGAAACCAAATGGACAACAGTATTCAGGTGTTGAACTCGTAAAGTGGATTCAGCGTATGAAAATGATCCATGACTCCAATAGCGCACGAGCTTGGGGAACAAGTTTAATCAACGGCTATCGCCGTGAACATGATGCCGGGACTAATACAGAAAAAGTTTCCCAAATCCTTGCTCTAGTTGAGGAATTTATTGAAACGTGTGCGAAACACGATGATGTAACCCTTACTGAATTGGCACGTAATATTGCAAATATGGATTATTACCTGCTTTTTTATTACACCCATCACTTGAATCAATCAGAGGAGAATTAGACATGACTTTCATTCAATCATTACCAAAACAATGGACGATCAAACAATTAATGGATACACCTGGACGCATTAACATGCTTAATGAGCGCGTTGTAACGTTAGTTGGCATGAAGCGATTAGAGAGTGAAGCCCTTTTTGTATCGAGCGAAGGGGGTGGCACATTGCGAGAGACAGCCAAAGTCCACTTTGCTGGACAGGAACGTTACTGGTGGTTGGCACGGAAAGTAGCAGGTGTGATGCGGCGCGTTTTGTTAAGCGAATTACAATTGCAAAAATGTACGGTTGATAAACCTTGTATTGATTGCGCGGTGTGTGGCTTATTAGGTGGTCTCAATACAGATAACAACACCGCCTTATTTTCCAGAGTTAAATTACAAGACTTGATTTCTGTGGAACCTTATGAATATGATGAAAAGTTCCGGATTCGCCAACCTGATGATCCCAATAAAGGCAATCCTGTTCCATTCCAAGAAGTAATCGTTCCACCAGGGACTCGCTTTCCTTTTATTATCCGTCTTATCAAACCTAGTCAATTTGATATAGGGGCGTTTTTGTATGCCAATGCGCTTGCTGATGGACTCGGCTATGGTAATTACAGCAAACTGCGTGGCAACGCAACGACACAATGGATTGCTATTTTCGATGGATTTGCACACATTTCAGCCTATGAGTTGTTGGCAAGTGATGATTTAAATTCCGCATTGCAAGCAATCGCAGATAACCCCGCTGGTCCGGTAAATGTTAAAAACACATTGCATTCTGATGAACTTAATACATATATTCATGATGTCACAAGCTCAAAGGAGAAGTGGGTGTCGTGAAAGCGGCTTTAATCGAATTCCAAATCGAATCTGCCACACAAAATATTCGTGGTTATTACGCTGGTTATGCTACGACGCTACACTACTTCTCCCGTGAAGCTGTCTGTTCTGCATTGTCGTATGAGGACAGTATCTGGCGTGATCGTAAACAACAATATGAACCTTTAACATTTCCGTTCAATAGTATTCCTGCGTCACCTATATCGGTAAAAACGGCCGATGTCATTTACAAGGCAGGAGATCAAGTAAACGAAGGATTATTACGTTTTGGCCGACAGGAAATGCTGTTACCTGGCTCAATATTTCGAACTGTTTTATGGGGAGAATTACCGTCTCTTGAAATAGGACAAATTTTTCTGATTGGCAAAAAACGTGCACCGGCTCGGATTATCTCTTTATTGATCGAAGATGTTGTTGCTGATTATGAAAGCGATGGAATTATGTTGCCGATCCAACTGCCACCACAAAATGTGATGCTGTATGGAGCCTTTGCTCCGCTTGTTGCTACTCAACGCATTTTTATTCTCAAAATCCCGTTACGGCCACAGATCGAACGATTCACAATAGGTGATTATGTTGTGCCACTTGTTCAAGGGTGAAAAATGCCAAATCAAATCTTAATTCGTGGTGAAAAACCTGAAGAACTACCTAATCCGTCTGTTCATGAGGGTTTTCGTAAAGCTCGCCCAACCTTATTTGCCCCCCTTCAAATAGATGCTTACCAACGTGTCAAAGAAGGACGCAGTTGTGCGCTTGTAGCTCCAACTTCTTCAGGCAAAACATTGGCGGTTGCTGCTCCTTTATTTGAGTCGAAGCGCCCCGCAGTTTTTGTTTTGCCATTTCGCTCATTAATCCGTGACCAAACACACGAATTACCCCGTATAGCATCCATCTTCGGTATTGATGAATCTCGTTTTGGTGTCATTCAAGGCGGAACGCGAGAGAAAGAGATCGGCGATATTTTGGAGCACTGCGATTACATTTTAATGACTCCAGATAAATTGATTTCGCTTTTGATCACGGGTCGTAAAGGAAATGCGGCCGCACTAAGCATTTTATCCCGCTACGATTTCGTATTCGATGAAATACACGTTTTCAATGCCATGATGCTTACCTCATTAAGGTATTTTCTACGCTCTGTTAAACATTGGCAGATAAGAAAACGAAAAAAAAGTGGTTTCTACTTTTTGTCAGCTACATTTCCTGATGAAGTATGGCAGATGTTACAAGAGGAAATTGGTCTGGATAATTCAGATCGCATAGAGGGCATTTCTTACACAGGGGATGTGACCTTGAAAATCAGACCGGCAAAAGAAACCAACATAGCTGTTATTGCTGACGATATTCGCGCATTAGATATTGAAACTGACATGGTTGGTATTTTCAATTCAGCGCATCGTGCATGGCAAGTTTGTGAAGAAATTGGGGGCTTGTTGTTTATTGGTCAAGATAAGATGAGCGAAGTGGATCGAATACGTAATTTTGACAATTTCCGTGAT
>JACSSI010000347.1 GCA_014879345.1 Anaerolineae bacterium
CATGCCAAACGAATTAGATAACACATATTCAAGATCAGCTTTACGAGGGGCATTTGGTACATAGTCTAAGTCACAGTCCGGGTCTGGTGTTTCATAATTCCAGGTGGGGGGGATGATTCCCTTTTCCAGTGCATAGACAGAAAAGATGGCTTCAATGGCACCTGTTGCACCCAGGGCATGGCCGGTCACAGATTTAGAGCTGCTTACTGGGATTTGGTAGGCGTATTCTCCAAACAAGCGTTTAATGGCAAGTGTTTCTGTTGTATCGTTCAGGGGGGTAGAAGTGCCATGGGCGTTGATGTAATCAACTTGAGTTAAGTCTAGGTGCGCATCTTCTAAAGCCCATTTCATAGCGCGATACATGCCGCCCGCCTCGGGGTCTGGTTGTGAAATGTGGAACGCATCAGAAGAGGTGGCATGGCCGATAAGTTCGGCGTAAATGTGTGCGCCGCGAGCCAGGGCATGGTCGAGCCGTTCTAGCACCAGGATGCCCGCGCCTTCACTCAAAACGGTACCGTCTCGATCCAGATCAAAGGGGCGGCTGGCCTTTTCTGGCGCGTCATTGCGCAAAGAGAGGGCTCTCATGCGCGCAAATCCGGTGAATGCGGATTCATGAATTAGCCCTTCGACACCACCAGTGATGGCGATGTCGGCGCGGCCGTGGCGGATGTAGTCCAGTGCTTCGCCAATGGCTTGTGTGCCGCTGGCGCAGGCGGCCACGACGGTGTTGATGGGGCCTTTTGCGCCGGTCATCAGGCTGACGTGGTAGGCGGGCATGTTGGGCAAGAAGCCCACCATGGCAAAGGGACTAACCCGGTTAAAACCTTGTGTACGTAGAATGTTGAGTTCGCGGTCGGCTACTTCCAGACCGCCACCACCTGTGCCAATTACTGTGGCGGCGCGTTCGCCATTGACAAAAGGAGCATCCAGGCTGGCATCTTCCAGGGCCATTTTTGTGGCGGCGATGATGAGTTGAGAGCCACGAGAGATTCGCCGTGCCTCTTTGAAGTTCATGTAATCGCCAGGATCAAAGCCTTTTACTTCACCCGCAATGTGGACGGGGAGTTCGCTTGAGTCGAATTGGGTGATGAGACCGATGCCAGAACGGCCGTTTATTAAACTATCCCAGCTCTCATCAGCTGTCAGCCCAACCGGGCTGATGACGCCGACACCAGTGATGACAACTCGGGAACGGCCGTTAATATTCATGTTTGCTTCCATAAAAGCTCCTATACAAAATCTGCGATTGCCCAATTTTACGGCAAACTCAAGGAAGTGGCACAAAGGCGAACAAATTAGATTCCTTGGTTTCAAAACTTTTTGGTGTTAATGATGGTTGACATGATTATAACAAGCGTGGGGACACCCTTAAAACAAAACGGCCGTTCTCGGGAACGGCCGTTATAAAAACATGTTTGTTCATAGCAAAAGGGATTAGGCGCACTATCTAGATATTTTTAACGACCAGTGCGGTTGTCAGCAGATTTTTAAACACATTAATATCCAACGCATTGGGTCGCCAGGCATACACGTAATTGTAAATTGGATCCCAAAAAATGACCCAAATAGCAATGCCAATAAAACCAGCAATAGCGCCACTGATCACTTGTAACTCTGGCACGAGATAAACCAGCAACATCGTAGTCACGACAAGTAAGATCACAATGATAAGGGCACTAATTGCTTGACGGCGGCTGCTTATGCGTAATTCATTGATTGTTTGTTGATTTTCTACGATTTTTGCCGAGCAATACCGATCAAGTGCCGCTTTGAGAGTAGACTGGGTGTCGGGAGTAACGGCCGTTTCCGGCAGCCTTACCGTGAGGCGTGATGGATTATCCAGATCACGTGGTTTTAAACGCATCTGTGCCACCACATCATCAATCCCAGAAATATAACGGCTCTCTGGATCAAACGGATCCGCATCCGGTTCAGCAAAAAATGCTTCCATCGAATTTAGAGAAAGCGCAATATCAATCTTTATTTCAGACATCATACCCTCCATACCGTGTCAACCAACCTGCTCGCCGCCTGAGCCTGTCGAAGCCTGAGCTTGTCGAAGCCTGAGCCTGTCGAAGGTTGCAAACAGGTTAGTCACCATAATTCCTCGGGATATAAAGAAAACGTAGAGCCATTGCCAGGCAATAACCCTACGTTTTCTTTTACTCAAGAATTAATCTAACAGTGCCGTTTGGCTCCGGTTAAACTAAGGGGTGGAGACGAAATTCATCACACCAGCCCCGCCATCGGGCAGCGTATAGAATAGTTGACCTTGTGTCACCAACGTGGAACCACCGACCAGGTTTTGTTCCCATTGATAGCCACCAACCGTTACTAAACCAGCCAGATAAGCCTGCTCTTGTTCCATCACACCTTCTGGCTCTGGACAGAACATAAGAGTCGTAGCGATATCGCTGACGGTGAAATGATCATCAACTGTTGTTAATGTGCCAGAGTAGTTATTGCAGCCGGCAAAACCAGAAATGGTTTCGTCCGCAAAGCTGGCGGTGATGCGCGTGCCTGCAATCAACGGTTGTGGTGCTGCCACTGGCCCGAAGGAGACGAGAGACAAGGTGCTGTCGTCCGCTTCACCGGCTGGTGGTTCTGGGTCTGGGGAGGGAATGGGTGCGCCTTGTGGCACAAAGCGCATCGTGCCGCTGTCAAATGGCATATCCATAAACAGGTTGCCGCCATTGATGAAGTAGATAACGGCGGCACTTAATTGTTGCAAGAACATCGTGTCCATAGAATCTGCTGGACAGGCCATCATGGTGGAAGGTCCCATGGTGATAGTAATGTTGCTGCCATCGGTTTCATAAGATGCCCGCACGTTGTTGCAGTCGGCTTTGATATAGGCAGAGCCATCGTCATTAAAGAGAATCACGTAACGGCTGGGATCGTTGACGGTAACAGCACCTGTCGGGTCGGTAGTGGAGACCCACTCCCACGGTATGTTGGTCAGGGTGGAAGCAACGGATGATGTGTGAACGACGGGTACGGTTTCTGTGTTTTGCGCATCGACAAAGGCAGCAGAGACCCAAACCTGGCCGCCGGGCATATTGGGGGCTGCGGCCAGCCACCACTGCCCATCTTCGCTGACGCCGATAATTTCACCTGTTTCGCCAAAGGGAGCAGCACCAACATAAGGATAGTTGGTGCCGGGACCGGTACGCAAGAAGACGCCATCCGGGGCGGTAACTGTGCCGGTGGCAGCGCCTTCTGCCGGTTCGGGCAGGTCAACATCGGCCACCTCAAGCAGGCGGTAGTAATCCACAGGGCCACCGGCTGCCCAGGAGAAGATCAGCACCGTGCCATCTTCTTCAAACTTGTAGTTTTGAGCTGGGCCAAACATTTGGGTCATTGCAAAATCGAGGGAACCCTCGGGGCAGGCGGCCATTGTCATGGCGCCAGCTTCCATGAAGATGCTACCGGGGGCGGTTGTGGCGTAACGGCCGTTTGCCTGGTTACAGTCTACTTGGGCATTAAACGTGCCATCTTCATTGAAAAACAAGGTGTAGTTTTCTGGATTTGGCACAAAAATGGGATCAATGGCGTTGCCATTGGGGTCACGTTCTTCCCAGGCCCAAGTCTTGTTAACCAGTTCTGGGTCGGGGACATGTTCCATTGAATCCACCACTGTGCCATCCACAGCGGGGTCTTCACGGGTAGGAACGGCCGTTGGCAATTCTTCAACTGGCGGTGCTTCTACCGGTTCAATGACGACGGTCGGTGGCGGATCAGTTGGTGCTGGTACTGGTGTTGGGGTAGGCTCTGATCCACCACAGGCGGCCAGCGCCAGTGCCAGGATCAAAAAAGTAAGTAAGGCTATTTTTCTCATTATCACTCCTTGTGTACACTCTTGGCGTACAAGTAAAATATTTACGCATTTGAATCGCAACAGCTAAGATTGCCCCAAGTTAGCAGATCTGTCAAACGGCCGTTGCCTTATTCAACTGGTTTTTTAATCTTTGAGTACTCCCCCAACCGTGGCGATTTATCCTAAACTGGCGGGTAGCAGACAACTTGCTACCTGCTACCCGCCACCTGCATTGTGTACCTATTCCTTCACTTCTGCGAAATCTGCTGCCAGTAGCTGCTTTGTAAAATCGTGTCCTTCCGGCAGCAGCGTGATTTGGGCATCACTTTCCAGGATATTCTCCATCTCCAAAATTTCAAACATCGCCTTGGCTACCTCAGGATCAGCACTGATTTTATGCAGCGCTTTTCCTACAATCTGAGGACGCATCGCATTCGCCTTGGCAAACTCCACAGCCGCTGTCCGTTCCGCCGAACTGGTGATAATGCTCACCCGGTTCGCTCCGTCCTGCCGAATGGCCGAAGTCACCTGACGCAGGCGATTCACCACCTTTTCCTCAATCTGCCGAATCATGCCCGCATCCCGGAAATGCACCTTACGAATGTACACAGAACCGAGCTTGTATCCCCACTCCTCCGATTTAGGTGAGACTTCTCCCCTGACAGTACGGCTCATAATGTGGCGGGTTTCCAGCATATCTTCCAAAGGCATATTGCTCAGAGTGCGCACCGTCGCATTGCTAACATTCGCTGCCAGAGACCCTCTTGGATCCGTGTTCTTAAATAGATAGGCGACGGGATCACTGATATTCATTTCATACCAGATGCCAATGCCCATTGGGGCTCCTTCTTCAGAGTTTACAGGTAGACTGCGTAAATATTGCTGATCAAGGCGCATATCGAGAATATGGCGCTTACCCATCCAACGCACAAACAGCGCTTTTGGCCCCATCTTTAGCCACAAGATTTGCAGTCCTGGATCATCCAGGATTCCGACAACCTTGCCAAACAGCACATAAACATGACAAGTGCCTTCTTCTACCACAGCATACACGCCCAACAAACGTAAGAAAAAACGAAAAAGTGGTTCGGCAATTAAGAAAAAGAAAAACGAGAAGAAAGCAACAAAAAGTAAGGTAGCGAAACCGCTCATTTTTCCACCTCCATGATGACGCTCTTGGCGCGGGTATAAAGGTCTAGGCGCACATTGCGTAAGTAAGCTTGCAATACCTCGGGGCCAAATTCATTGAGATGCCGTAATTGTTCAGCCAATGAATTCAGCGGCTCTACTTCAGCCTGAGCATCAAGTGTTTCGATTTCCACGGCGCGTTTGGATTGCACGATGGTTTGGTCTGCTTGTGCCTTGGCCAGACTGATGTCGGAATGGACTTCATTATGGGCGGTGTTGATGGCTGCCAGTGCCGATTCCACTTCATGTGGCGGATCGATACCGGTAATGAGGGAGGCATCTAACTCGACGCCATAGCGTGCCTCAGCCGAGGCACATTCCCGTTCCATATAGGTGTTGATTTCGTTTAGGTTTTTGCGTAAATCGTTGATGGAGACGCCTGAGAATAGACCAGCATCCATTTCATCGGGTATTTCCAGACTGTCATTGGGGGATTCAAAACTAGCGATTCGTTCCCGCAGAATTGAAATGAAATAACCCATGACATGGATAATGGGTGTTTTGACGCCGAATAGGTAGGCATACATGTTGCGTTCGCTGGGCTGGAAGCGAATCTGCCCATTCAAACCAATATTGAGTTGATCTTTGGTGACGGCGTCTAGTTCGGTGCCGTTTTGATTGGCGGTGGGTGTTTCTAAGTCCAGTGCCATATTCATCGTTTGGGTGGAGATGGATACTTTATGCACTTTTTGCCAGGGCCAGCGGAAATAGGGGCCACCAGGTGGAATGACAGCGATGAGGGGATACTTGTATCGTTCTCGGTCTTTTTCGTTGAGTGATTCAGAGATGGGGTCGTCGAGGGTGGTGGCATCTTTGAGACGAGGGGCGCGGCCAAAGCTGGTTTTAACTGCGCGTTCGTTCTGGTCTACTGTGAAGAAGCCAGAGAGGACGTA
>JACSSI010000348.1 GCA_014879345.1 Anaerolineae bacterium
CCACACCCTTTGCATTCAATTACACATTATTCTTCGTCGTCTTCTTCGACTTCGACATCCGTAACCGCAACGACTTCACCTTCATCAGTGACAACATCATCGACAATGACAGCTTCATCCTCTGTAATGACACCTGCTTCCATGGCTGCACCATCTTCTGTGGCAACACCCACTTCATAAGCAACACCATCCGCTGTGGCAACGGCGGCTCCGGCAATCATGGCATCATCGGTGATCACAGCACCGACCACTTCAACAGAATCTTCACCAACAGCCACCTCTTTAACAGCCAAGCCATCTTCAGTCAGGATGAGGCCAAAGGCCATACTTTTACCTTCGCTCAACCGGGCAGAGATTTCTGTGGCTAAATTGCTAACGGCCGTTTGAATTTCTGCCGCACCCACCTGCTTTTGCACAGCTTTCAAAAAATCATGGCTGGTAATAGCCGCCAACGCCGATGTCCCTGGCTGCAAAGCCACCCCAATGGTCTCCAGGCTCTCATCCTTGAACCCGGCATCACCATGTGCGGCAGCAGCGCCAATCACAGCACCGGCGCCAGCACCGGCAGCAATACCAGCCGGACCACCCAAAATACCCAGAATGCCACCAACCAGAGCGCCCATACCCGCGCCTTTGCCAGTGCTCATATCACCCGTTTCATGATGATGTACCGCGCCATCCGCATCTTGCGTGATGACGGCCGCGTCCTCAAAATAGAACAGTTTTTGCTTTTTTGCATCTTTCAATGCTTGTAACGCATCGTCGGCTGACGTTTCATCGGTAAAGGCCATCACCAAAAATCCGACAGCGGCTACACCTTCTGTTTGTTGATCACTCATGATTTATCTCCTGTTATGAATATAGGCGGCTGATTTAAATTTAGCCGCCAAATTTAGAAAAAATATACGTAATGTGCAACTTTTTGCTTAATCTAGTCGAGGAGTGTGGGACACCCACGTCCCACATGGGACACGAGGGCGTGTCCCGCTCCTCTGGTACAAAGAAAGTTGCACATTTGATAAAGCATCTACGGTTCTGGCGACGGCCCGCCATTTTTGAACATCATTCGTTCAGCGCCACCAGCCGATTCTAATGCCAGATTACCTCTGCCATCCGGCCCACCAGCCGCTACACTACCCAGCAGACCCAAATAAACCTGATCGAGAGAAGCTTCGCCGCAGAAAGCCATGGTTGTTGCACCCAGGGTGATGCTAAAGCCGTTCTCCTGCGAATAAGTGCCGCTGAAATTATTACAATCGGCCTTTCCCGCCAACGTTCCATCTGGATACAGATTAAGGGTATAAACCTCTGGATTGGGTACTTCTGTTGTGTCTCCCGTTGATTGGGTTGTCACACTTGTCCACTGCCATTCGATATTTTGAATAGAGTCAGACTCCGTACTGCCAGCAGTATCTGCATCCTCACTACCGGCAGAACAAGCCGCCAACCCTACCAGGATCAGCAAGCCTAACAAAAGCAACAACGGTTGCCAACGTGGGGTAAAACGATGATTCTTTTTCATATTTCCTTTCTCCTTATCAACTGAAACATATTCACTCTATCAATTGCGCCACTCATCCATCATGGGCAACCAATGATTTATTTCATACCTGGCATAGGCACCCAACCGAGTCTTCCTTTGCTTAACAAGGTTTCTATACCTCTTCCACAATACCAAATGTTTTACGCAGTTTGACATCAGCTTCCCCGCTCAAATTAGTATACAAAAGCGTGACATCAGGCTGATCCAAAGCCACCAGGATTTCTTCTGTCAAATATGCCACAAACATAAACAAAGCGGAGTACCCAGGCTTGATGATTGCGCCCACTTCCTTGAGAAAATCTTCATCAATGCCACTATCCACCTCCTGGTTGTCAACCCTATTTGTGACGGTTTCCGTGCCCATGGGCATCCAGGATAACCAAAAGTGCTGCCCGATAAACAAACCCCAGAAAGCACCGCCCAGTGCACCAGCCCCAACTAAACTGTTCGCCTGCTTCACCTTAATTCCCCCATCTTTTTGGCGAATAACAAAGGCAGCATCCGAAACAGAAATCAACTGCTGTTTTTGCAGCAATCGGACGTGCTCAATCATTTTCTGAGCACCAGTCTCGTTTTTAAAGACTAAAGCCAATAATGTACGCATCGTCCTCCACTTCCTTGTCACTTGCTGCGATACGACAACTGTGTAACGGTTCAGGTATCCTTAGCCAATTAATAAGTTGCAACTGTATGAGGATCAGATAGTCCCAACTTGTGCCAAAGGGAGTGTATAAAACATTATTTTTCACCTCATATTTGTTATAGTAAGCATACGCTACTTAGTCCGCAACCAATAGCACCTAAAGTGTGTATAAAAGTTGTATTATCTTAAAGAGATTGTTGGCGGGTGTTAGGAATGTATAGCGCTAGATGGAAGACTTAGTGAGCGTTCGTTTTTGACTTACCGAGATTGGTCCAATTTTGAAGATTGGACCAATCTGAAAACCGCTAAATTATTTGTGAACGCTTACTCAATCAGTCGGATCAAGTACGCCTACAAGCAAACCCAATGTATAACCACTGGCGACCGCCTGGCGGCGGTTTTTAACCCCAAGTTTCTGGTAAATATTACTCGTATGCCGCTTCACAGTTTCCTTTGAAATAACAAGCGCATTGGCAATCTCCTTGTTGCTAAGGCGTTGTGCCAGCAAACCTAAAATTTCCAATTCACGTTCTGTGAGCGATTCGATCAGCGCTTGTGATTGAGCGACAGGTGGCAGCGGCCTGGCAGCAGCGGGGAATGCTTTTAATACCCGCTGTATATAGGCAGACGCAAAACCTTGAACATATAGTTGTTTGAGCAACACAGCCATCTGCGGCCCTAAGTCAGCAAACGCCCGGATAAATCCCCCCGGCTGAGCCAGCAGAATAGCCTGAACCAACGTTTCTTCGGCCAATCGCGTCTTTTTTTGACTTTTGTAGAGAAGCACCTGCAAAGCCATTACTTTGATTTGACATGGGATGTTATGGGTGCTGATTACAATATCCTGCAAGCGCAGCAACTCGGCTTCCGCTTTCCGTAGGCTGTCTGGGGTTCCTTCTATCAACCAAATTTTGGCTGGTGTCAATTGCGGCTGGTAAAGATAAGGCATTAATTTGGACAAAGCGGTCACATCGGTTTGATTCACCCACAAGATTGCTTTCTCTAACTGACCCTGCCGCGCCGCCAAGTCTGCTTGAAAAGCCCTGGCAATGAATAACAACGAAGGATGATCGGTGTCCAGGCAAAAATTAACGGCCGTTTCTGACATCTCCCACGCCTCATCAACCATATTTCGTGCCTGATAAATCAACGCCTGCCCAATGGCACTAAAAACAAAGGCTTGCAGTTGAAATCCATGTTTCAGATCCAATACCGTCCGAAAATATTGTTCAGCCAGCTCGAAATCGTTACGTTCATACAAAGCGCTGCCTGCCAGATAACACAACATACTTCTAGTAGTTGGCAAATTCAACGCTTCCACCAACTCAAGGCCAGTTTGTGCCGTATGGACAAGTTTAGGAAGATCGCCAGACAACCAGTCAACAAAAGCAATGGCGACTTGTTTACGCACTCCAATGGATACATCCTTCATCAGATGATCATCATCTTTCAGGACTATCAACCCGGCATCACCCCCCTTTTGTTGATGAGCGGCTGTACCTAAATGTATCCAAAGATAGCCATACAGAACTCCCCATTCAGGCTCGACAGTGGTGAGGGCTTGCTGAACATGGTAAATAACCTTTTCATAGTCGGCAGCCCAATTAAATTTTATAGCAGAGAAAGTATGGAAAGAACAATTCAGGAAGCGGCGCTCTTCCAGTGTCAGGGAGTCTGCTTCTAAATACTTCTCTAAATGTTTTTGAAAAGTTTCAACTCGTGCATACCCCATCCTGGACAAAGAAAGCCAGGCCAGCAGTAAAAGCAGCCGTAGATCTTCATTGATAACCGCTGGGGGGAATTTGTTCAACAACCTTTCAAGCAGAAGCCAACGCTCCTGGTTTACCAAAGTAACACCATCTGCTGAAAGGATAGAGGCCGCTGCTTGGGTATCACCACCTAAAAGCGCCTGATCGATAGCATCCTCAATGAACCCATTGGCAGCCAGCCAGACACTTGCTCGCAAATGCAGTGTCGCCACCTCAGCAGGCGAAAACTGTTCTTCTAAACGACGACGGAGAAGTTCTTGAAATAGTTTGTGGTAACGAAACCATTCCTTGTGGGTATCCAGCGATTCAATAAACAATCCTTCGCGTTCCAGTTTAGGCAGAATCATCGGGTCTAGCGGCTCTGTTCCCATTAAAGCAGCGCACAGAGACGTACAGAAGCGGTCAAGGATGGAAGATTTAAGCAAAAAGTCATTAACGGCCGTTGGACACCGCGCCAGCACTTCATTAACCAGATAATCAACAACATATTGGTTATCTACTTGCAAAATAGCCGGTTGATAATCATCCAGTCCCCAACGACGGAGCGCAATAGTAGCCAGACGCAAACCAACCGCCCACCCCTCCGTCTTTTCAGTCAATATCCGAATCGTTTCCGCATCTGGCGTAATCGGCAGCGACTTATCAGTAAAGCAAGTCACCTCCGCGGCAGAAAAACGCAAATCATTAGCCCGCAGCTCCATCATCCTGCCCTGTGCCCGCAGTTTCGATAGCTGCGGTGGTAAATCATACCGGCTAGTCAGCACCAGATGAAAATGAGGCAGCGAATAGTGCAAGAGGCCATCCAAAAGTATATGGATATCCCTGTTGGTTAACAGATGAAAATCATCCAGCACCAGCACAAAATCCTGCTCTATTTTGTCTATTTCATGGATCAGATAATTGGAAATAATCGGCAATGATGGTAGCAAAGAAATCTGGGAATATGTCTCCATCCCCTCACCAAAATCAGGAAAGATAGACTGTAATCCCGATATAAAATAACCCAGGAAAACACTTAGATCATTATCCCCGTCATCCAATGATATCCAGACACTAGGACAATGAACCTGCTCAACCCAGGCACTCACCAACGTCGTTTTGCCATAGCCAGCCGGGGCAGTCACCAGTGCAATCTGCTGATGTTTGATTTTCTCCAATTGTGCGAATAAACGAGGCCGCAGAACATGGTCTTCTGGGAGAACAGGTGGATGCAGCTTTGCACGCAAAAAATAAAAAGAAGAAATCTTGTTTGACATCTCAGCTCTAACTGCTAACTCTTTTTGATAACACGACGCAACCCTAATACTGAAACTTTGTTCAAAGATGGCGCATGAAATTTTTCAGGAATATGAACCAAAAGATTATACCTGTATTCTATTTGTTATCAATTTAAGGGAAGCAGTAAGAGAGAGTAGTGAGCAGCGAGGTATTCAGCCTGTCACCATAAAATGGATTTTTTATGCCAGACCTCCGAGATATTGAATCCTCGGAGGTCTGGCAGTAACAATTTACTTTTT
Source organism: Anaerolineae bacterium (assembly GCA_014879345.1). Lineage (GTDB taxonomy): Bacteria > Chloroflexota > Anaerolineae > Promineifilales > Promineifilaceae. The sequence goes on from JACSSI010000348.1 coordinate 5,473, forward strand.
AACTGGTTTAACCCGCGACACCCGCCGCCACAGCATTTAAGGCATGATGTGCGTGCAAATCAGTCTCCGCCTCAATGTGTGCTGGCTTCAAGTCAAAAATAACCTTCTTCACCGTACCCGTGAAGGCGTAGGGCGCTTTTTCCTCGTAATTGAGATCAACCACACCCCCGTTGTCACGGCCAATGTCCATACCTGCATAAGAGGTGAAAGCAACCGGCACTGTTTGGTCGAGCCGCCCTTCGCCAATCTGTTTCTCATTGGCCCAAAGCGTTACCTTACCGCCAGAACCTGGCTTCGGTTCATCACTCTCAAACAGCATCTTGACGGTTACGTCGCCCGTCGGAATGGGTTCGGTAGACACCTGGCGGTAAAACTCAACGCCCAGAAGCGAGTAGGTGTGATGCAGCAACCCCTTCTCATC
>JACSSI010000349.1 GCA_014879345.1 Anaerolineae bacterium
TGAGTCGCAATTGTATGCGTACCAACGTGTAATTCTAGCAGATTTCAACCAAGCGCCAGCCTACATCTTGCCCACGATAGCAAACTTCATCAGACGTTAATCGGAGAAACGGCCGTTCTAACAATCAACAGTCAACAGCTAACGGATAATGGGATGCGCTTACTTCACAATTCACAATTCACAATTCACAATTCATTATTCAAACGGCCGTTTCTCCGAATGATGAATCTCGATTGTTGATTGACGTTTTAACACCAACGCGCCAGCACCCATTAGAAATTCACTCTTTTTACACAAGATACTTAGCATCTGTTCACCCGCAGCACAGTCCCAACTTGTTATCATACTCCCGACCTAGACAAACGTGTTGTCTTAAAAGAGGAGTAGCGCGATGAAGTATAAATTATTCTTAGTTATTGGCCTGACTGTGATGTTAACGGCCGTTTCCCTGCCCGCCTTTACCCAAGCCAACCCGGAAGCCGCCATCGAGACCATTACCGTTGATCCCAACGCCAACCAACCCCAGGCCGCCGCCGCCCTGGAAGCGCCGTTTCCCTTCAACGCCGTCGTCCCCAGTTGGATCGCAGCAGGAGAATCGCCGGAAATCCATCTGCGCACCTCCCCGGATGGGCAGATTTGGAGCGATTGGTATCATGTTCAGGCGCATGACGACTGGACGCTGCCAGAGGAAACAGAAACCATCGGCGACATGATCGTCGTGCCTGAAGCAGATGGCACGCACCGCTTCATTCAATATGAAATACACAGCGAAGCAGGCGCAGAACTGACAGCCCTTTCCTTCACCTTTATCGACACCACCGACGGCCCCACGACTGAAGAAATGCTCATTCAGCAGCAGGCGCTTGATGCGCAGCGTCCCTTGAACGCCGCCGCTGGCTACCCGCGCCCCACCGTCGTCAGCCGCAATGTATGGTGCATTTACGACACCTGTAATTACACGGCAGGACTGGAATACGAGCCAGTCACACACATGATTGTCCACCACACCGTTTCCAGTAATACAAGTGCCAACTGGGCGGCCACGGTACGCGCCATTTACGTGTACCATCGCGATACGCGGGGCTGGGGCGACATCGGCTACAACTATCTGGTAGATCGCAACGGCGCTATTTACGAAGGACACATGAGCCAGGATTTTCTTAATCTGGATGTGGTTGGTATCCACGCCTCTGCGGCCAATGCGGGCGGCATGGGTACTTCGCTAATCGGCACCTTTACCAATGCGGATGAGTATCCTACCTATGATGTGCCGCCCCCCGCCATGATGAATGCGGTCGCCGCCCTGTTTGCCTGGAAAGCCGACCAGCGTGATATTGAAATTTTTGATGCCAGCCGTATGGTCAACATGACGTGGGGTCTGCCCCACATCATGGGTCACAGAGATGTGTATGGCGGCACGAATACGCTTTGTCCCGGCGGCAACGCCCATGATTTGCTGCCCTGGCTGCGTGCCGAAGTAGCCCGCCGTATTGGGCAAGTCTCACCGTATACCTTTGTCAGTGAAGAAAGCAGCGCCTTTACCAAAGCAAATGCCAACTGGTATGAAGCCCCGCGCGGCTGCGGCTGGCAGGGACACGCCTACTACACCTGGAGTACCACCAATCCGGCAGGCAGTACAAACTGGGGCGAATGGAAGCTCACTGTACCGGCGACGGGTCTGTATGAGATTCAGGTGTATGCGCCTTATTGCGATACGGATAACTCGGAAACAAAGGGAGCCACCTATCAAATTAAGAATGGCACGACCACCAAAACGGCCGTTGTGAATCATCAGCAAAACATAGGCTTGTGGATGACACTGGGCGTCTATCAACTGACCGCCGGTAACAACACCCTGCGCCTCACCGATTTAACCACCACCGACAATGGCGTTGGCGTCTGGTTTGACGATGTGCGCTTTAAATCGGTCACAGATGTCCATATCACCAACGTCGCGCCCGCGGTAGACGTGTGGCTCAGGCAGCCAACCGTCGCGTTTAGTTGGACGTTTAGCAATGCCAGTTTGGTGCAAGCCACGACGCTGGAAATTGCCACAGACGCCGCTTTTACTAACGTGATAGAGACAAAGAATTGGACAACGGCCGTTACCAGCGCCCAACATACCTTCAGCCAGGATTACGCCAATCTCTACTGGCGCGTCTCCGCTACGACTGGCGGTGTGACCAGCCGCTCCACAGCCACCCGCTTCCATCTCGACAGCACCGCGCCGCAGTCAAGTATCACCTCCCTCACCCACCACGCTTTCGCCGGTACTTTCGACGTGACCTGGGCAGGCAGTGATGCCACCTCCGGGATTGCAGGCTACAACATCGACTACAAAGCGGAAAGTAATGTTGCCTGGACCCGTTGGCTGACCAATACGGCCAATACCAGCGCCTCTATCACCTTAGCCAATGCCAATCAACTCATCTGGTTCCGCAGTCAGGCCGTCGACAAGGCTGGAAACGTGGAGGCCGCCAACAATGGCGATATGCGCTCCGACCAGGGAACCGTCATCTTTAATCCAAAAGTGCAAAATAGCGCCCCTGTCTCTAGCTGGTTAAACAATACCGCCGTCACGTTTCGGTGGGCACTCACAGAAATCAGTGCTGTGAATAACAGCACCATTCAAGTTGCCACCGATGAGGCGTTTACCAACATCATCGCCACCGCCCAAACCAACAATGCTGGCACGCAGCATACGTTTACCCCCACCACCCAGGAAGGTAAATTGTATTGGCGTGTCACCACTAATTTTACGCCGCCACTGCCCGGTCTAACCAACACAGTGACCTCAACACCATCCTGGTTTGGCCTGGATATGACGCCGCCTACTTCAACGGTAACGGCCGTTTACACCCTCACCCACAACCTCTACATGATCACCACTGCTGGCGTAGACACCCCATCCGGCATCAGCAAAATCAACTTTGACTACCGGGCCGAAGGTGATACCGAGTGGATTCGTTGGCCAGGGGGCGCGGCCTTCAACCCGCCTGAGCCAGGCCGCGTCTACTATTTCCGTAGCCAGGCCATCGACAAAGCCGGAAACGAAGAAACACCCCATACCTCGTCTGACATGAACACCAGTCAGGCAAAACCCGTGCCTCATGCTATAATGCTGCCTGTTATCCAAAAATAGACACAAACCTGCCGGAGGTTCAAAACCTCCGGCAGGCTACAGTAGGAGGACACGAAAACGATGTCAGACATTCAACATGTAGACGTATTGATCGTTGGGTCGGGGCCAGCGGGAGCATCTACAGCTTTACACCTGGTCAAAAGCGATCCCGCCTGGGCAAAACGCATCGTCATGGTCGATAAAGCCGTTCACCCCCGTGAAAAACTGTGTGGTGGCGGCATCACCCACATGGGACGCAACATTATTTCCCAGTTAGGGCTAGAACTGGAACCCAACCATTTTGATATTCATGAAGCCAGGTTGACGTATCGGAACAAGCAATACTCATTTTTTGGCAAACCCGTGTTTACCATTGTGCGGCGGGATGAGTTTGACCATTGGCTGGTGAAAACGGCCGTTCGCCACGGCGTGACCGTGCGTCAGGGAGAAGGCGTTGAAAACATCATTGCCCATGAGGACTACATCGAAGTCATCACCGATCAGGCCACATTTCATGCCAAAACAGTGGTGGCGGCCGATGGTTCCAAAAGCTTTGTGCGCCGTGCCCTCAAATGGGAAGGTGAATCCCATGTGGCCCGCCTTGTGGAAGTGCTGACACCTGAAAATGCCACCAACACCCCGGAATTTCAGGAACGAGTGGCCGTCTTTGAGTTTGATCAAGTGACGACCTATGGATTGCAAGGCTACTACTGGGATTTCCCCAGCTACGTGCAGAAAAAGCCATTCATGAACCGAGGATTGTTCGACAGCCGGGCGCAACCTCAGCGCCCCAAAGCAGATCTCAAAGCCACATTAACCAGTGCGTTAGCCGACCGCGAACGTGACTTGGATGATTACAAACTCAAAGGGCATCCCATCCGCTGGTGGGACAAAAATGCACAGTTCGCCAAACCCCATGTGCTGTTGGTTGGGGATGCGGCTGGTGCAGACCCACTCATGGGCGAAGGCATCTCTTTTGCGCTCGGGTACGGCAAAGTGGCGGCTGACGCTATCAACCACGCCTTTGCTCAGGAAGATTTTAGTTATGCCACTTATCGTGATTTGCTGCTAGAGGATTCCCTGTTCAAACAGCTTGATATTCGTACCTGGGCTGCGAAACTGGCCTATAAATCATGGCCTTCCTGGATGGTAAGTTTGTTATGGAGTGTCGTTGGTTGGGTTATTAAACGGACGCAATGGGGCAATCCAGACTTTGTGCCAGTCAAGCCACCGCAATCCATCTGGACAGATTCACCGCAAACTTCTTCTTAAAATGAACGGTGCGGCGCACTTTCATCGAAGTGCGCCGCAGCTATTTAGCCGGGGTAGCCATACAGCCACCAGTATTCAGCCGGGGTGTATGCTTTTTGCCAGATTTCATCCAGGATAAATTTGTCTGTTTGCCACTGACCTTTGAGGCGTGTGTCCATGTGGGCAATATCTTGTGCCAGGCGGGCATTAAGCTGGTAGGGTGGCTGGGCGAGTTTGTTCATGAGGGCCGTGATGACAATGCGGGTGTCAACGATGTTGGCGTAATGTTCTCGCGTTGTCGCCATTTTACTGGTGGCATCGTGCAGATAAGTTGTCCATTCACGCAGACGGGCATGGAGTTCATCATGCGCACGCCCTTCAAAGCGTACTACCTGATTTTTGAGACTGGCGTTGAATTTATCAATGCTTTTGTTCAGACGGGCCTGGTCGGCAAAGGCAAGCTGGTTATGTAGCTGTTGCAGCCGTTCCTGGCGCATCAAACAACCGCCGATGGTTAATTTGGGCATGTTGTCGCCGCTCATGGGCCAATGGGTGGCCTCACTGACGAGGTAGGCGGGCATGCCATCGACCATTGCTTCTAATATTTTCAAATCTTGAGCCAGTATTTTGTTGGTCTCACTCATTGCAAACCCCCTTTTTGATTGTTGAAGCTCCCGATATGTCGTCGTTCGATTGACGAGTGTGGATTTATGATTGACGATTTATACTCACATGATACTGAGTATTGAAATATCCCGTCAAGTTTTTTCAGCCGGGTTTGCCGTAAAGCCACCAAAATTCGTCTGGGGGGTAGGCTGGCTGCCAGGCTATGGGCCAGATGAAGTCATCGGGAAGCCAGAGTTGGCGCAGGTTTCTGTCGAGTGTTTCGATGCGGCCTGGAATGTGACGGTCCAGGTGGTAGGGAGCCATGCTGAGTTTGGCAATGAGGGCGGCGAGCATGGCGCGTGGCTCTACGGCCGTTTCGTAATTCATGCCCGGCGCTTGTTTGTTGCGTAAGTCGCGCAGGTAGGCTTCAAATTGGCGGATGCGGGCTTCAATCTCATGGGTGGCTTTGGCCTCAAAGCGCACAATTTTTTCGACGAGGGCGGCGTTGAACTGGATAACGGCCGTTTCCATGTCAGCTTGTTTCTGCTCAGATAACAAATCGGAGAGAGTCAGCAGGCGGTATTGACGCATCAGATAGCCGCCCAGGGTCAGCATGGGCATCCCGCTTTGTCCCATTTTCCAAAAGAGGATGTCACTTTTCAGGTAATCATCCATTTGGGCTGCCATTGCCGCTAAAATTGCCACATCTTGCTCTAATTTTTGCACACCGTCGTTCATGAGCCGCTCCTGAACCTGTTGGCAAGTAATCGTTTGAACATTAGAGAGTAGGAGCGGGACAGGCGGATCATGTTTTTGCCAGTCACCAACGTATCTTCTCCCGCCTGTCTCGCCCAGGTTTGCGCGATTTGTGCCATTTTGGGCGAGATGGCGCGGTGAAA
>JACSSI010000350.1 GCA_014879345.1 Anaerolineae bacterium
ATCCATAGAATAAATTATTCCCTAGGTCGCAAAAAGATGGAAAAAGTAACGTGTAGAAATAAAAAAAATGGGGTGGTACATAGACCACCCCATCAGCATACTGTTTACTGAAAACTTGTCCTAGTTGCCAAATGGGTCTTCTGGAACCAATGAATAATCATACGGTTCCACACCTGGGCCGTAGTGATAGGTGTTGGGATAGGGAATATAGTGGCTGATAAACGTGCGTTCTTCAATGACCTCCCCATCAGCATTGATAACGGTGCGGGTAACGTAGGCATCTGCGCCTTCAGTAGCCCAGTCAATTTGCTTGACCTCACCTTCTGCTAAATCTTCATCATATTCCCATCGATCCTGGTCACTGCCGGGTATTTCGGTGACATTCTCAAAATAAGGGCCGTCTTTTTTGATGGTGCGTCCCATGCTGGTGGAATAGAACTTAAAGGTAAGCGCTTCATTTTCGGCACTGTAATAATTTTCCATCAGCAGATGATAGGGTGTATTGTTGATGAATTTCAGATCGACTTCAAAGGCTGGGTCCTCATCTTCATCGGGGGAGTAGACGGTCGCATCCATGCCGGGGCCTTCACCGTCGTTGTAATAGGTGAGCCAGTAGCCATGTTCCAAACGGCTGGTGATGGGGAAGCCAGCCCAGAACGCAGTCTGGTACATAGTAGTTGATACCTGGCACACACCGCCGCCAACGCCTTTGATGGTTTGGCCGCCGACGATGATGAGACCTTCTGTGTAGCCGTCGTCTTCGCTGATGGTGCCCAGGTAGTCGTTGAATGAGAATTCTTCATACGGCGCGATGACGATGCCATAAAAGTTGGCGGCGGCGCGGGCGATGTTGTGTTTGCGCTCGTCAGAGGAGCCGTAGAACCAGGTTACTTTTTCGCTAATGAGTTCGGTGATGCCCAACTCTTCGGCGGTGGCGTCTGAGTGAACTGTTGGCTCAATCGCTTTGACGATGAGGGGGACGGAACGATTGGGCGTGTTTACCTGGGCGAGGAAAGCGTCCAGGGTGGCTTCAACGTCGAGTTCACGGCCGTTTATGTGCGGCGCAACCAAGACCAATTCTTTGGTATCATCATCAAAGTAGAAGCGGGCGTTTTCCGGTTTGCGATAAAGGTCATTGGCATATTGTGTGAGCCAGTAGCTGACGGCATTTTCGTCCACAATCATGTTGTGCTGCTGCGTGCCATCGTCGGCGATGGTGCGTTCAACGCGCACCCACTGTGCCAACTGCTCGGTTGGCAGATCAAAGCGGCTTATGTCGTCATCGGCCAAGGGTTCTGGCAGATAGAAGGTGATGGGATTGTTGACGGCTTGCTGAATTTGAACGGCCGTTTCCCCATCATCTATAATTTGCGGTTGAATTTCTTCGATAAGCAGTTCAATCTCTGCCGGACGGAATTCGCTGACCGGTTTCATGAGCCGTTCTCGTAAATCTGCTTTGTTGAGTTGGCGGCCAATTTGACTGGGCGTGTAGCTGGCACTGCTGCCATCGGCTGAGAACATGGCGTTGATGGCGGGTTGTTCAAGCCCAGCCGCCAGTTCGTCAACGGCGCTGTCGAGCCGATTTTCATCAAAAATGATGGTGGGGGCAAGCGGGATGCCGTAATACCAACTGTTGAACATCTCCTGGAACTGGTTGAGGGGGCCGCCCGTGCGCCCGATGTTGTAGGCCGTTTCGACGGTTTGATCCAGATCGTAAGCGACGCCTAGTTCGGCGGGGGTTTTTGTCCATTGTTGACCGGAGGCGGGGTCGGTGAGGGTGATGGCTTCTTCGTTGGTGTACGGCACCGCATCGGCCAGAATGGCTTTGGCTTCATCTGGTGTCATGCCGCCCAGATCAATGCCCAGCATGGTGACGCCGGTGTAGATACGGTCGGCGTGCTGGTTTTTGTAGCGGCTGACGGTGTAGGCGAATACCATGCTCAGGATGACCAATGCCGTGAGTGGGGCGATTAGAAAGTAGCTGATGTTTTTAGTGAAACGGCCGTTTCCGTTTGGCCGTGGTGTGCTGCTTGTGTGCATAAAACCTCATTGGTTCTTTGAATTTAGTCCAGACCTGACAGGTGAGTGTAAAGTTGTCGAGTCTAAGTTAGCTGGGGCATTATAACACGCAGGCTGTGACAATGATCGCTTGTTAAGGGGAAACTTAGGCAAGTTTAATCACGTATAGCAGCGTGGACTGTGAGGTTGTTTACGAAGCAGTTATACTGTTGAAGGCAGAAGGCAGAAGGCAGAAGGCAGAAGGCAGAAGGCAGAAATATGAGTATTACCTATCGTATTTTAGAAACAGGTGATGAGGCGGCATTGGAAGCGTTTGTGCTGCCACGTATTGCCTCGTCTATGTTTTTGTTGGGCAATATGCGTATGTCAGGACTGACTGATAACGGGAAGCCTTATACGGGTACGTATGCTGCTGCTTTTGACGAGGATGAGATTGTGGGGGCTGTGGCCCATTTTTGGAATGGCAACCTGATTGTGCAATCGCCGTTGGCATATTTGGCTAAGTTGTGGCAAACGGCCGTTTCGACAGGCTCAGTACAAAGCGTTTCGGCAAGCAATCGGCCGCTGCAAGGCATTATCGGCCCGTCTGCTCAAGTGGAATTTATCTTGAAATTCCTTGAAATAGAACAAGATTTTATTCAGGTCGATGATGTGGAAAACCTCTACAGTTTGGCGTTGGCTGATCTGGTTGTGCCGGATGGGTTGAGGAACGGCCGTTTACAAAGCCGACGCGCTGAATTAGAAGATATTGATTTGCTCATTCAGTGGCGTGTAGAATTTAATATCGAAGGGCTGAACGAAACAGACTCCCCCGAATTAAGAAAACAGGCACAGCAGAGCGTCGAGCGCGTTGTGGCTGAAGGGCGTATGTGGCTGCTTCTGGATAATGACGTTCCTGTTTCCACAACTGCCTTTAATACTGCTGCCGCCGAAGCTGTGCAAGTGGGTGGTGTCTATACGCCACCTGCCTACCGCAGCAAAGGTTATGCCCGGGCAGCCGTCGCAGCTTCCTTGCTGGATGCCAGAAATGAAGGTGTCCAGACAGGCATTCTTTTTACCGGCATACACAATTACCCGGCGCAAAAAGCATACACGGCGCTGGGGTTTAACCACATTGGCGATTATCGGATACTGCTGTTGAAACGGCCGTTTATCTTCCAATAATCCTAACTCACCAACGAATCACTTTTTTAAGGAAACCATATGTTACGCACACGCTGGATCAAAGTCCTACGTGATTTATCATCCAATAAAACACGCACCATACTCGTCATACTCTCCATCGCCGTTGGCGTCACCGCCCTGGGCATGGTCATGGGTGCCCAGAGCATCGTCGATAAGAGCTTGCCCGCGCAATACGCTGCCATCAATCCGGCCAGCGCCACCATTTATACCCTCAACACCTTCAATGACGACATAGTTGAGGCCATTGAGGCCATGCCCGAAGTGGCACAGGCAGAAGGTCGTCGCTATGTTGCTGTGCGTTTCTTCGACAAAGATGGCGTCGCTCGAACCATGCAGCTCAATGCCATTCCCGATTACGAAGACCAAAGCATCAATATCGTCGCGCCCGAAGAGGGTGCTTACCCGCCCCCAGAACGAGAGATTTTGCTCGAACGTGCTTCCTTTTCGGCTGCATTGGGTCTTGGTGACGTAGCCATTGGCGACACAATAACCATCGAACCGCCAGACGGCAAAAAACGAGAAGTTACCATTGCTGGCAGTGTCTACGATCAGAGCCAAATACCAGCTTTTATGGCAGGCACGGGCTATGGCTACATTACCTATGACACCCTGGAATGGCTCGGCGAACCACGAGATTACAATCAAATTGTTTTTGTAACGCAGGATAACAAATTGGATGCCGACCATATCCAGGAAGTTTCCAAGCTCATCCAAAATCGGTTGGAACGGGACGGCAATCAGGTATTGATCACCCTCGTTTACCCGCCAGGGGAACATCCGATGCAAAGCTTACTCAACGCCTTCTCCTATATTTTGGGTGCGATGGGTTTGTTATCCTTGTTGTTAAGCGGATTCCTGATCATCAATATTCTGGCCGCGATTTTAACGCAGCAGGTCAGGCAAATTGGCATCATGAAAACGATTGGCGCAAAAACAGGGCAGATAACCTGGATGTATTTTGTGTTGGTTCTGTTATTTGGCATCTTGGGGCTGATGGTGGCAATTCCTTTAGGGGCTTTAGGCTCTCTGGGTTTGGCAACCTTGTTTTCGACGTTGCTTAATTTTAATATTGACGGGTTCCAGTTCAATCCCCAGGTGGTATTGGTGCAAGTTGTGATTGGTTTGAGTGTGCCGTTGCTGGCGGCCGTTTATCCAGTGCGTAAAGGGGTGCGTATCACGGCGCGGGAAGCAATGAGCGAGCAAGGGTTGGGCAAAGGACAGTTTGGCACAAGCTGGCTAGATCGCATGATTGTGGGTGTGCGCAAAATTTTCCCCATTACCCGCCCCGCCCAAATTTCCATTCGCAATACCTTCCGGCGCAAGGGGCGTTTGACGTTGACGTTGATTACCTTGTCTTTGGCAACAACTATTTTCGTCTCGATTTTCACCATTCGCGCGTCTTTGCAGCAAACTTTAGATGACGCGCTGAACTTTTTTGATTTTGACATTCAGATTGTGTTTGACCATGCTTATCGGGCAGAACCCATTCAGCAGCAGGTGATCAATGCGCCTGGTGTGGCAAATGTGGAGACGTGGGGGTTTGGCAGCACCCGTCGTATTCGCCCAAATGACAGTGAAAGCGGCAGCATTACCGTTTACGCGCCAGAACCAGACTCTGAAATGCTCCATGTGACGATTGTAGACGGCCGTTGGCTGCAAGAAGGAGATACCAATGCCGTCGTCATCAATACCGATACCTTGCGTAATGAAGAGGATGTGACCGTAGGCAGCCATATAACCCTGAATATTGATGGCAAAGAGGCTGATTTTGAGGTGGTGGGCATTGTGCGCGGTATGATGACGGGGGCCAATGCCTTCATCAATTTTGATTATTACGGTCGGCTCACCAATGCGGTGGATAAGGCGCAGGTTGTGTTTGTGCAGCTAGATGACCGGTCTCCTGCAAACCAGATGAAATTGGGCCAGGCGTTAGAAGAAAGCTACCGGCGCTCGGGGTTCCGTGTGCAGCAAATGCAGACGATTGCGCAATTGCGCACGTTGATTTCGACTATTTTTAACGTGATTATTTTGTTTTTGCTCTTTATGGCGCTGCTGCTTGGCATTGTGGGCGGTTTAGGCTTGATGGGTACGATGAGTATCAACGTCATTGAGCGTACCCGTGAAATTGGGGTGATGCGGGCGATTGGCGCGTCTGATGGCGCGGTGCTGCGTATTGTGCTGTTGGAAGGCGTGATTATTGGCCTGATTAGCTGGGTGATTGGCGGTTTGTTGGCGATACCAGCCAGCTATTTCCTGACGGAAACAGTAGGCACGATTTTGCTGCAAGCCTCACCCAGTTATGTGTTTTCTGTGAGCGGTGCTGTTTTGTGGCTGTTTATTGTGATGTTTCTGGCTGGCGTGGCGAGCTATATTCCGGCGCGCAGTGCCTCCAAGCTGACGATTCGGGAAGTATTGAGTTACGAGTAAGATAGAGATAGAGTGTAGAGATAGAGAGTGGTACGTTAGCCTCTATCTCTATCTCTACACTCTATCTTTTTTGAATGGCGAATTGCCGATGGCGGGCCAGATGCGAATCACGCCAAACAGGGCGCGAATGGTGATCCAAACGGCCGTTACGCCCCATACCCATGTCAAAGCCGCCTCAGCCGACTGGTCAATCAAGAGCAAGCCGAGGCTGCCCACCGC
>JACSSI010000351.1 GCA_014879345.1 Anaerolineae bacterium
CTTTTCCTTGAAGGAAACCACAATTTTGCATGATGGTAATTTTGAGAACTTTTTGTGGTTTACCTAAACGCTTTTGAATTTATGTAGTCCAGGGATTGATGGCGGAAATAGGTATCGTAAAGTTCGGCGTAGTGACCGGATTGTGTCATAAGCTGTTCGTGGCTGCCTTCTTCGATGATTTGCCCGCGATCTAAAACGATGATGCGATCAGCAGAACGCACCGTAGAAAGGCGGTGGGCGATGATGATGGAAGAACGATCCGCCATAATCATATCCAGCGCCTGTTGAATTTGAGATTCAGTGAACGGGTCTACACTGGCAGTGGCTTCATCCAGAATGAAGATGCGCGGATTCTGCACCAATACCCGCGTCAGCGCCACTAACTGCCGTTGGCCCATCGACAGCCGCCCGCCTCGTTCCCCGACCTCGCTTTGCAGCCCATCGGGCAGCGTTTCTAGCCATTCTCCTTCGCCGATGCGATTCGCCATCATTTCAATCTCAGCATCCGTGGCTTCAGGACGGCCGTAGCCAATATTCTCCGCGACTGTACCATTAAAGAGAAATGGCACTTGCGACACAATTCCCAACTGCTGTCGAAAAGACTCCAGATTGAAGCTGCGAATATCGTGACCGTCGATATCCAGTTCCCCTTCCTGGAATTCGTAGAAACGAGCGATAAGTTTGATAATGCTAGATTTGCCTGCGCCCGTATGCCCCACCAACGCCACGCTTTCCCCAGGCTGAATCGTAAGGGTAAATTCACGCAGCACTTGTTCCTGCTCGGAATAACGGAAGCATACCTTGTTGAAGCGGATTTCGCCGCGTAAATCTGTGACGGGTTGATCGTCAGTCTGGTGGACGGCCGGTTCTGAATCAATCAGGCCAAATACACGCTCGGCAGCGGCCAGGCCTTGCTGCACCTGGCTCCAGAAAGCCGACAAGTTGATGATGGGGAACCAGAAGCGGTCGAGTGTGGAGACAAAGAGATACCACGCCGCCACGCTAATAACACCCGCTGCCGCGCTCAAACCGCCAAAAAAGACGATAGCGGCCGTCGCAATGCCGCCCAGAACGGCAAGCGTGGGGAATATATTAGCCATGACGAGGCTGCGGCGCACGTTGATATGGTAGGTTTGTTCGTTGACCTGGGTGAATTCGTCATAAATGGCTTGCTCTTGGCGGAAATTTTTAGCGACGCGGATACCCGTTACCGCTTCCTGGATGGATTTGTTGACTTCGCCCATCGCACGCGAACTTTGGCGCGTGACCCGCCGTGCCAACCGGCGAAAGGCCATCGCCACCACCACGATAAAGGGTGTGATAGCCAGTACAATCAGAGTCAGTTTCCAATTGATGGTAAACAGAACAATGATGAGAATGAAGGATGAGAAGAGTTGGTTGATCACGTCGGTGCTGATGATGATGACCTCGCCAAATTCCTGGGTGTCGCTGGTGATACGGCTGACAACACGACCGGAGCTAAACTCGTCGTAGAAGGAGAGGTCTTGTTGGGCGGCGGCGGTAAAGGCATCAGCCCGCATGGCTAGTACCACGTCAGCGATGATTTCAACGGTGAGCTGACGACGAATCCAGTTGAATATCCACACGGCGAAACCCAGTACAAAGGCGGCTCCAGCCAGCAGTAGAATGAAGGCGTCGTCGTCCTGGGTTGCCATCACATCCACACCGCGAGCGACGAGGATGGGAAAAGCGGCACTAGACAGCGCCAACAGCAAAATAGCAATGATGGTGATGATGAGCTTCCGGCGGTGCGGTTTGAAGTAGTCCAGGATTCGGTTGACGAGTTCTTTGTCGTCGTATTGTCGGTCGTATGCCTCTGCGTCGAGGCCGCGCATAATGGTTGCCATAATTGAAGGATGAAGGCTGAAAGATGAAGAAAGACCAATTCATCGTTCAGCATTTGTTGTTCAGAATTTTAAGGTGATTATTGTCGTAGATTAAACGGGGAAGGGCAAATAGCTTGCCGCTTGCTCATGACCCCTTATAATTCTGCCCCTATGACTTCACTGATGTTACACAGTATCCGTATGGATTGGCCGACAGATTGGACGGCCGTTTTTAACCGTAAAGCCCCGCTGCTGATGGAAATCGGCTTTGGCGGGGCTGATTTTTTAGTCGATCTGGCGCGGAGACGCCCCGAGGCGAACTTGATTGGCGTGGAAGTATCGCTGCCTTCTTTAAAGAAAGGCGAGAAAAAACTGCAAACGGCCGGTGTGACCAATGCGCGGGTGATGGCAGGTGATGCTGAGTCGATAGTGCGTACGTTATGTCAAATAGATAGCCTGGCTGAAGTTTACATAAACTTTCCTGATCCGTGGCGCAAAGAACGCCACTATCACCGCCGTCTCATTAGCGACGAGTTTTTGCATCTGCTGGCAACCCGGATGCCCACCGGCGCGTTGCTCGACATCGCCACTGACCACGTTGATTATGCCGCCTGGATTGTGGAACGGTTAGAGCGCACGCCCTATTTTAACAGCCGCCTTGCCACAACTTATGTCAATGAAGATAACGGCCGTTTAATCAGCAAATATGAACAAAAGGGATTCGACGAAGGGCGCATCGGCCATTATTACAAATGGCAGCGCAATGATACCGCCGCCCCCAATATCTTCCCCATCCCTAAGGAACTACCCATGCCCCATGTCATCCTCACCTCGCCCCTAAGCGAGACCGAAATTGCCCAAGCGTTTGCCCCTGTAAAATTCTATCAAAACGAGATTCATGTCAGCATGACCGAGATTTTCCAATCTCAGTTTGATGGCAAGCTGCTGGTGGAAACGTATATAAAGGAAGAGCCGCTCACCCAGCGCCTGGCACTGCTCATTCGCCAGCGCGAGCAAGGGGATTACGTGGTGAAACTGCATGAAGTCGGTTTTCCGCGCCCCACCATTGGCGTGCAAATTGCCATCGCCCATCTGGCAACCTGGCTGAAAGGGCTGCATCCTGAGAATCAGTTTGTGCGTAGTTCGTTGGATGAAGAATATTTAAAGATTAAAGATTAAAAAGGGGCGCTTGCAGATAGGAATCTTTAATCTTTGATCTTTTGCTACACAAAATGCTAAACAAAACGAATTCTCTCAATCAGCTACATACCGAAATGCGTGCCTGCCGTCTTTGTTATGATGCAGGTCATGCCATTGTGCCGGGGGCGATTTTTCGGGGCAGTGCGGGGGCGCGGGTGATGTTGATTGGGCAAGCGCCCGGGGTGACTGAGGTGGAGGCAAAACGGCCGTTTAACGCCACCAGCGGCACGCGATTATTCCAATGGCTCACTCAGGCGGGTTGGGCTGAAGATGAATTCCGTGATACGCAATATATGACGGCCGTTACCAAATGCTATCCCGGCAAAGACAAATCAGGCAAGGGAGATCGGGTGCCCTCCAAAGCAGAGCAGGCGCTGTGCCGTCCTTTTTTGGAACGGGAGATGGCGGCGGTAAAGCCTCGGTTAATCATCCTGGTGGGTGGCTTGGCGATTAAGCTGATGTATCCCAAAAGTGCCAAACTGCGCGACATCATCGGCACGGCGGCTTATTTTCCGCCAGAAACGGTGGTCAATCCGGTGAATTTTGATTTAGAGCAGGCTGAGTTGGTGAGCGGGTTTGATGAGAGGAAGGATGAAAACGGCCGTTGGGTCGTGCCGCTGCCCCATCCCTCTGGCGCCAGTCTGTGGACAAATAAGTTAGAAAACAGAGCGCTCATCGACAAAGCTGTGAGCATTCTTTCTTATCTACGCACGGCTTACGCGCTTTAAATCAGCACCTTGTCAATAAAAACAAGGATTCTGCATCGAATCAACGCGAAAAAAGAAATTCGCGCCAATTCGCGTTCATTCGATGCCATAACCATTTTATGAGGAAGCATGTAACAACCGTGTAAACCCCGCTTGCTCAAAATGCTTGTCAGCCGTTAACGCCTCATGGCATCCCCGCTTTTGCATAATCACAAACGAAGAACAGTCCGTCAGCCCCCACGCTTTATCGGGACGAGATTGGTACAGAGCCACCGTCTGGGCAAACAAATCCGGCTCAATCGGCACCACTTCAATCTCCGCATCTGTCCGAATTTGTTGCAAGACACGGATACCCAGCGTTTTATGGGGTGGCTGGGCTAAAGCATTGCCCAACTCAAACAGAACCGCTTCACTGGTAATAAATGGCGGCGCAACTTGTGCCGCCATCGCTTTGGCCGCCGTATGGTACTTGTCACGACTGTTAACAAGCGCCAGAAAATAGCTGGTATCAATGAAAAAGGCAGGCTTCATGATTTATCAACCCCGTAGAGATAATGATCATGGTTTTCTGCCAAATCATCGACGCCTAAGTCTTGCGCCATGGCGGCCAGGGCAGAAAATGACCCCTTTTCTTCGGCAACGGTGTAGGTTGGGCGGGATTGGTTTTGTTTGAGCGTTTGCAGCTCTGCGATTAAGGCTTCGTATTGCTCAAAATTGACAAGCACGGCGGCAGGACGGCCGTGTTGGGTGATGTAGAAGACATCACTGCCCTCACGTAGCGTATTGACAACATGGCTTGCCTCACGACGCAAATCACTAATTGGCACAATATTTGTACTCATATTTTGCTCCTTTCTGCGAGAAAACAGTTAAATAGCATCATTTATGATGCAAAATAGTGTAGCAGATTAAAAAGAAAATTACAATGATGACTTTTGCCAGGGGTGGACGGCGTTTTTGTTGGCACAATCGCCTCATTTGGACATGGCAGAACCAAAAAGTTTATGGCATCGAATTGACGTGAAAAAGAAATTCGCGTTAATTCGCGTCAATTCGATGCAAAACGCTTGTTTTGGAGGGCAAGCACTTTATTGAAAAGGTGTTAATTTGATTTTCGACGTGACTGAACGGCCGTTACCGCCATCAGTCCAAAGAACCACAAAATTGCCACCCCATTGAGCAGTCCCCCCCAGCGCCTCACGTCGGGGAGCAGCGCCAGGTCGCCGATGACGCGCATGAGCAGCGATACTTGCAGCAAGATGGTTGGGCCGTAGAAACCGGTGCGGAATGGCACTTGGATGCCGGCTACGCCAGGAAAAATGATCATGGCGTGGGCAAAGATCATGCCGAAGACGAATCCCAGAAAGATGGTGTGGAGCCAGGCATCATACAGGGGGCCAGCGACCAACTGCCCGTAAACCAAGCCCAACGTGCCGCCCACCAGGAGCCAGCAGTAGCCGATGATCAAGTTCACGGCGATGTAGCGTGTCTGCCCTGTTTTGCGGATGGTGAAGCGCACGATGTCGTAGCGGAAGAGCCAGAGCGCCTGGGCGATGAGTCCGAGCGAAGCCAGGCGGATGCCTGGTTCATAGGCGATTAGCGAAAGCAGCAGTCCCGCTAAAAACAGGTCAACTGCCACCGCAAACAGCCGTTTGCTGGTCTGGTTGAGTTTGCGAATACGGCTTAGTTCCAACCGTTCACCAACGATGGTCAGCACCAGAAAGCCAACCCACCAATAGACGATTTTGAAAATGGGCCAACCACCCAGCCACAAGCTGTTGCCCACCAGCCAGCAAACGGCGCCTAGTGCCATGGTGATGGTGTGCAGGGCATTGTGATGATAGACGATGAAAATGAAAACGGCCGTTAACCCCAAACTCCCCAGCACAATCAAAATTAGTCCTAGTTGAATCGGGCCGAAGATGAGAACAAGCAATGTCCCCAACCCGGTCAGCAGCGGACTGGCATAGCTCCACAGTTTGCCGATGGCGACGGCGCGTTCCAGGCCAATCAGCGTGCCTAAAAAGCCAGACACCATCAAAGGCCCGTGTAAGGCAGGTAAAAACGGCCGTAG
>JACSSI010000003.1 GCA_014879345.1 Anaerolineae bacterium
GGTCGTTATCGCTCAGGTTGCTAAACTTGGCAAAGAAGAAGAGTACCAGGATGCGCTGGATATCACTGATGGTGCGCTGCGCCAGTTAACAGGCTTAGGCACAGATGCGTGGCTGAGTATGGAAACGGACGACATCCTGGCAAATTTGTCGATGCGGGAGGATTTAGGCGGGGTGGAAACGGCCGTTTTCATGGCAGGCATCTTCTATCAAGAAGGTGAACTACACGCCTTGCAGGATGATGATGACAGCGCTGATTTCCGTTTTTTAAAAGCCATGCAACTACAGCTTGCCATCCTCAACACCCACCCCGACATGCCCATGCCTGAAGTCGTGCCTTCCGTGCCAGTTATGCAAGCACGACTGGCTGAAAACGACGTTCTGCTGCCTGAAGAAACAAACCAGGCCTTGATCATCTATTATGAAACCACCGGCGCGTTTAGTGCCGCAGAAGATGTCTTGTATGAATGGATCGACTCAGAACCTGGCAGCAGTGAAGCTCTTGAGGCAGGGATAGCGTTCTACCAGGCTCTGCTCCTCAAAAGTGACGATGAACTAGAGGCGGGGGGACTGCCTCGTGATGAAGTTGACGAGGGATTGGCAGATTTACTGCAAGAACTTGATTGATCACTGAGAATTAAGTGCTAATTCCGCCACTTACATAGCCCCACACCTGAAGCATGTTAGAATTGAATGTTCGTCTGTTAAACGGCCGTTTTGACGACAATTCCATTTGATTAAAGGTATACCCATGATTGCACGCAGTCGTTTGCTTTTTTCTGGCACAAACCCCTTCATGATAGGGAGCTTGTTTTATCTGTTTTATTGGGCATTTATCGCCGTTTATGATCCCTACTTGAATGTCTATTTTTCCGAACTTGGGCTGACTGCATTTCAAATAGGCTTAATCGTCACCGTCGTGCCGCTTACCTCCTTAATTTGGTCTCCATTTGTTTCAGCGATGGCAGATCGACACGGGAAACGAATACAGTATTTGCAATGGAGTTTGATGGCCTGGGTCGTCATGATCGGCGTCATGGCCCTGCCCAAAACATTCTGGTCAATCTTACCCCTGGTCTTCTTGATGGCACTGGTACGCAGCCCCACTTCTCCCATCAGCGACAGTTTAATCGCCAGCATGGCTTCGCGTCATGGCTTGAGTTTTGGCCGGATGCGGATGTGGGGCTCTGCGGGATTTGCTTTGGTTTCCATACTCTGCGGCATTCTGTGGACACAGATGGGGTATGGGCCTATGTTTGCTACAGCCATGTTAATGGCACTGCCTGCCATCTTTGTCTCTGGAAAATTGGAAAGTGGCCCCACAGCCAATCCTCAGGAACGTGGGCCAGTTAAGGAACTGCTGCGCGACCCTGGCATGGTGACGCTTTTTGTCATTTCCTTTTTGATGGGAGCCGCCTTGCTCAGTACCTATATTTTTGGTGGCATTTACATGCGGCAAATGGGCGGCAACGAATTCATGATGGGGCTGATGTTTGGCCTATCGGCGTTAGTTGAAGTGCCAGTCATGCATTTCAGCGGCAATATCATTAACCGACTGACCAGCACCCACACCATGGCGTTATCTTTAGCCATTTTAGCCCTTTCGATTTTTGGGTTTGCGCTGGCATCTTCACCAGAAATGCTGATTATGGCGGGTTTGCTAAAAGGGGTTGGCTTTGCGCTCTATTTTGTGACGTTGGTGCGTCTCCTGGATGAACGCGCACCGGATGAATGGAAATCGACAGCGCAGGCGATTAGTGGTGCCTGTTTTGTCGGCTTGTCACCGCTGGTAACGAGTGCGCTGTTCGGCTACATTTTTGATACCTGGGGTGGTGATGCTTTGTATATGGCAGCGACGTTGATGGCGGGAACGGCCGTTCTCCTCATGGGCCTCGCTATCTTCAAAAACTGGTTTGCTCCAGTTCAAGAGAGAAAACAAGCCACCTAGTACAAAAATCCCGTCAGTTTGCAGAACATTTAAAGGCGATTTATAGCTCGTCATATTGGCATATTGAATCTGACCCGATAGTATAGGGTTATTAGACTCTCGGAGGCAATGATGGCTCAAACAAAACGTACTATTACAGCAGAAGATTTGTATCGGTTCCAATTGGTTATGGATGCTCGCATTTCACCTGATGGCAAACATGTCATCATGGCCGTGCAGCGGGTTGAGCGCAAAACTGAGAAAAAATATACCAATCTGTGGTTGGTATCCACCAGTGGCGGGCAGCCCACACAATTCACCTTTGGTGATCAAGTTGATACGATGCCGCGTTGGTCGCCAAACGGCCGTTCTATCGCCTTCCTCTCCAATCGCAAAGATGGCAAAGAGATGCAGCTCTACATCATCCCGTTTGGTGGTGGTGAAGCACGCCCGCTCACAGACCTCAAAGGTCAAATCGGAGATTATTCCTGGTCGCCAGACGGCAAAACATTGCTGTGCAGCTTCCTAAAGAAAGACCAGGCGGCGCTGGCACGTGAGGAAGATGAGCAAAAGAAAAAACTCGGCATCGTCTCACGCCATATCACCACACGCACCTTCTTCAAACATGACGGCGTGGGCTATTTACCAGACGAACGCTGGCATATCTGGACAGTCAACGCCAACAACGGTAAAGCCACCCAGCTAACAGAAAGCGACATCCATGATGAGGCATTTCCCATCTTTTCACCAGATGGCAAAACAATCGCCTTTGTCTCCAATCGCAGTGATGAACCAGACCTGGTAGACGGCAAAGACGACCTGTATGTGATGCCAGCAACAGGTGGTGAGATGACACGGCTGGAAGCGCCTGAAGGTTCCAAGTTTATGCCTGCCTATTCGCCAAACGGCCGTTATATTGCCTATTTAGGTGCGGAAGGCCGGGGCAAATGGTGGCAGAATATCAGCGTGTGGGTGCTGCCCGCCGATGGCTCAGGTGCTGCCCAAAATCTCACGGCTCAGGCAGACCTTCACTGCCTTGACGTAACCTCTGGTGACTTAGGCAGCGCTGTTCAAGTGCCGCCCACCTGGTCGGCAGACAGCAGCAAACTCTATTTCCAGGGTTCCCGGCATGGTGACACCGCACTCTATTCTGTAACGGTTACAGATAACCCTGTGGTCGAGCGCCTCATTGAAGAGGCTGGCACATTTGGCCCCTTCACCTTCTCGGCAGAGCAAGACAAGCTGGCCTACGTCCACAGTACCATGATGCGTACTGGTGAATTGATGGTGTGTGAGATGGCAAACGGCCACACCAGTGCCAAACGTCCCCGTCAACTCTCCCGCTTCAATGAAACCTGGCTAAACCGCCTGAATTTAGGCGAAGTCGAAGAAGTGTGGTTCAAAGGGAAGGATGGCAACGATTTGCAAGGCTGGATTCTCTTCCCGCCCGATTTCGACCCGAGCAAAACGTATCCTTCCATTCTGGAAATTCATGGCGGGCCGCAGGTGCAGTATGGCAACTCGTTCATGCACGAGTTCTTTTACCTGGCAGCCCAGGGGTATGTGGTCTACTTCAGCAATCCACGCGGCGGGCAAGGGTATGGCGAAACACACAGCAAAGCCATCTGGAACCGCTGGGGAACCGTCGATTATGATGATGTGCAGACATGGTGGGAATACATGATGCAAAAGCCCTACATCGACACGGAGCGTATGGCTGTGACGGGTGGCAGCTATGGCGGCTACATGACCAGTATGATTATCGGGCGCTCACATCAATTCAAAACGGCCGTTTCCCAACGTGCTGTCAACAATTTAGTGAGCATGTGGGGTTCCAGCGACTTCAATTGGGCCTTCCAACAAGCCATCGGTGAAGACAAACCGCCATTTGAAAACCTCGATAAATATTGGGAACAGTCCCCAATGAAATACGTGGGCGACGCCAAAACGCCCACACTTGTCATCCACAGCCAAGCTGACTATCGCGTCGCGCAGGAACAAGGTGAGCAGTTATACGTGGCTCTCAAACGGCTGGGCGTAGACACTGAGTTGGTGCTCTTCCCCGATGAACCGCACGGCCTCTCGCGCACCGGCCGCACAGACCGCCGCATTTACCGTTTAAATCATATTTTGCGCTGGTTTGATAAGTATTTGAAGTAAAACTAAATAAGACCTGTCAGGTTTACTCGAAAGATGGCTGCACATCTAGGCCAAACCTGACAGGTCTTACTCGAGTTGCTCCCCCTTTTCCCCGCTCATTATCCCCGCCCTCGTATGGACTGTGGCAGCAGTGCAGACCGATCAGAAGTCCAGGGAGCATAAGGGGCATAAGTGATAGCCGCCAATTGAAGCAGCACCGTATCATAATTCACACGCCAACCAGCAAAATCTCGCCACGCCTGATCCCGATCCGCTACCACAGGCACATTTCGTGCCGCCAACTGGTCATAAACCTCTTCAAACTCTTCACGTGTCACACTAATTGGGTCGCCAGGCGCTGGCGTAGCATTAAACGTCAGGTCAAAAAAAGTGGCTATATTTTGAAAGGCAATATACCCGCTGCGAATACAATAAGCAGCCCCTGCATCACGTGGAACATCGACAGTAGACAACATCAGTGCCGCAGCATCTAAAACTGTGCCACCAGCCGTAATCCAGGAAATATCAGGCTGCGTCGAGCGGAAAAAGCTCAACGGGGCTAACGAGGTATGGCTCTCTTGCAATTCCGCAAACCAGACACGCCAACTCTCCCAAACTTCACCCAAATCTTCCAAATCGCCAGTGCGGTAGGAGCGGACAATAAACTCCAACGCGGAAGGAGGTGTGCCAGCACGGGTTTCTATGAGGGCAACGGCCGTTTCCCGCTTAGAAAACGCCGCATAAATCGTAGGCAAATACGCAATCAGCAGCGCCACCAAAATCAACCCCAACGTCGCCTCAGAAAACTCAATAAGTTCATAACTCGTTTCATTCCCGGATTCGTACCCCAGCGTTAGCAAAGAAGAACCACTCAAACGGAGCGCATGAGTGAGCGGTTGTGGTTCCAGTGCCCAAAAGATGAACGTATAACCAATGAGAATCAACGAAAGCAAAAAAATCGGCAGCAAAAACAACGATAATGGCGCAAACATCGCCATAATGCTGTCTCGTTCTTCATACGTTTTGGCGCGTTTAGCGCGTAGTTGAAAGATTATCCCGACACCGTGAAACACAAATCGAGTCAACCAAACATTGACCGCTCTTGGCAAAATAAATGCTTTCACGGCCGAAATCACCGTACCAACCACAATAAAAATGCCAATGCCCACAGCAATGATTCTCAATAAAATCATGCCCATATCTGCTGGCTGCATAAAAACCTCCAATATTGGGGTGCAGTTAGTTTTTGTGTAACAAAGCAGACTACAAAAGTCTTGCCAATACTAATTGGCATTATATTTGAGGAGACTTTTGTAGTCTCATACACAACTTTAAACCGCACCCCCAACATTGTTTTTTAGTTGAGATTGTGCCTCGTTTCCGCTAAAATGTGAAGACAGCTTCATTATTCCAGTTAGACAATTCCAAAATCACATCATCTTGTACTCGCAGCTACTCACAACCCCACATTTCCTGAAGGAGGAAATCATGCTCGTTGTAATCAGTGATTTACATTTTGTAGATGGCACCTCAGGCAACCACAATCTGCCATCAAAAGCATTTGAACAAGTCTTCTTGTCCAACATCGTTGGACTGGCGCAGAAAAACAAGGCCACCGAACTCAAACTGCTGCTGCTCGGCGACATTCCAGACCTCATCCGCTCCGCACAATGGTTTGAAGAAAAGCTGGATGACCGTCTTTGGGGAAAGAAGGGTCTATCCGACATCCCAAATCCACGCCCAAACAGCCGTACAGAGCAGCGCTGCCTGGACATTTTGGGACGTTTTCCAGCATCTGGTCAGAAAAAAGATGTCCCAACCGACAGCATCCTCTACCAAAATTGGGAGACTTTTCACTTCTTCCGCAACTTCCACAAACATCTGCAAAAAACAGCGAAGGAAGAGTACCAGATTGCTGATTACGCCATTCCAGTCGAGCTAATCTACGTGGTAGGCAATCATGATCGTCCCCTCAATTTATATCCCTCACTGCGAGATGAACTGCAAAAACAGTTGGGATTGACCGTATCACCGGAAACAGTAGATGGGGATGTGAATGGCGACTGGTGGTACAAGCTGGCATATACGAATGAAGCGTATGGTGTTTTTGCGCGGCATGGTCACCAGTTTGACGTTTATAACTATAACGGGTCAACCAATTACACACGGGAAGATCATCTCCAGGTGCCGATTGGGGATGTAATCGCCACAGAAATTGCGGTTAATCTCGCTGTAACATTAGCGTCGATGCGTGATAAATATCCTGAAATCACAAACGAACTGGTTGAAGCGATGCAAGATGCAGATAACGTGCGCCCCATCGGCCGTTTGATTGAGTGGTTCTATTCCAAGATTAAAGAGCAAGATAATAAACGCATCCGTAAAGCATTGGACAAAACTATTGACCAGGTTGCTAAAGATTTCTTTGAAATTGACTTTGTTAAAAAGTGGAGCAACCCCAATACCCATGTGGACGAGTTGATTCGAGCGGCGGCTAACACCCCGTTCCGGCAAATTATTGACTTCATGGTAGACCACACAGATGCCAGCAACTTGATCCAACTCCTCCTGCCCATCGCAGAACGAACCATGCAGGGTGATGACCTGGATGCTCATACTGTGGGCGCCTATCATGAAACGATCTGGCGTGAACCAGACAGTGCTATTCGTTACATACTTTACGGGCATACCCATGAGCCGCTATTAAAGCCGCTTGACAGCATTGATGGACGAGATGTGATTTATCTCAATACCGGCACCTGGCGTGAACGCCTGCGCCGCACCATTTCTTTGGATAAAACGGCTAATTTTGTGGGCATCAAGCAGTTGACGTACCTGGTTTTTTACAATGAATTTGAAGACAAGAAGAACAAAGAACAAGGCACGATTGGCTTTGATACTTGGACAGGAAATCAGCAAAAACAATATGCCAAAACGGCCGACAAGGTGGAGAAGGTGTTAGCGCCTAAAGGTAATTGAGTGGTGTCTGGCGAAGCCCGGTTTCGCCTTCGACAAGCTCAGGCTACACCTGTGTAAATACTGTTTTTTAATCTTCAAAAGCCGTTACTACAAACCCGTCAAAACCAACTTTATTGGTGCTGTTTAGGGGGTAAACAATGGCGATTCAAGCGTCTCAAGATTTAAACGAACTGCGTGAGCAGCGTGAAAAACTGCGCCAGGAGTTGGCATCGTTTCGGGTAGGCGGTGATTCTTCTACGCGACAAATGCGTTATAAATCTGCTGATTCATTTTCCGAAACGGCTTTTGATGATGTGGATAGTCTACGCAATTCGTTGGCAGAAATCGAAGCACGTATCATAGAAATGGAGCGTGAAAATGAGGCGGCTGCCGATGACCCGGTGACGAATGACCCGCCCACCATCCCGCTTGAGGAGTTGGCAGATCGGCATGGCACACGGCTCTCTATTGCTCGCACAGAACGGCCGTTTTTACTCCCCGTAAATGCGATGGTTCTCCCTGTGGGCGTGCAGGGTGGTATGCAGGGCGGCTTGTCTCAGGCGATACGCCATGAGCTGGGGGAGGATACCTGGCAAACTCTGCGCAGTCATGTGCAAACGGCCGTTTCCACCATAACCCCTGAGACACCCGTGCTGATCACATTACCGCCCACGCTAGGCCAAACCATCTTGCCTAATGCACCTGAGAGGCCACATGGGGACGAGAACGGCCGTTATCAAATCATCGCCGCCACCCCTGCCCGCCATAACTCAGATGAACTCGATTCAGGGGCTGCCGCTGCCGCCATTATCAAACTCGCCTGTGCCAATCAAATGACACAAGTGGCACTGCCCCTCCTGGGCAGCGGTCGGGCCGGGCTGGAAAGCGAAAAAGTGGCACAAGAAATGCTCAAAGTCATCTACAACACCCTGCCTGAGGCAGACAATCCGCTCCAGCAAGTTATCCTCACCACCCGCCCCACCGACCATGATGACAAAAGCAAAGTCATAACGGCCGCCCAAAACATCATCGCCCTGCTCATCGCCAACCGCGCTCAAAAGTTCATCTCCGACAAATCGAGTGGGAAGGACGAACTCGGCATCGAAAAAGAAGTGTTTGCCCTGGCTGAAACCCTGTTACTGCGTGACGTGGAAACACCACTGGCTGTCGGGGTGCTTGGCGGCTGGGGCAGCGGCAAATCCTTCGTGATGTACCTCATGCTACAGCGGATGATGCAGCTCCGTTCCCGCCCGATCACGCAGGGCTGGGATGCTGGCGAAGAAGAGCTTTACGTCGGTCATGTTTACCCCATCGAGTTCAACGCCTGGACTTATGCCAAATCAGACCTGTGGGCCAGCCTGATGCAAACCATTTTCATGGAACTCAACAAACAGTTGACAATGGAACAGCTTATTGGCAAAGAACTGCTGCTTGCCGGCAGCTATTGGTTGGAACTTAGCCAATATGATGAGAAAGAACGAGAAGCATTGCAATCTGAGGTTGGGCAAGAGGCCATCAAAAATGCGCAAGAAAAATGGCAGCAGGGGAAAGCGCCAGACAGCTTGTGGCAGGCATACGATGAAGTGCGCTCCGCCGAAACCGCCTCCATGAGAGCAAACATGGCCGAACGCACTGTCAAACAAGCCCTGCTGGAAGACCTTAACCATCAGCTTGAAATAGAAAAAATCGAGACGATTCCTCAACAAGCACGGAAAGAGGTCTGGCAGGAAATTATTACAACGGCCGTTTTCAGCGAAGTCGCCAAAGAAATCCAAGATAATCTAAAAGAGACAACATATCGTGATGAGAACAATGTAGAACAAAAAGTCTTTACCGAACGAGACCTCGAAGATTTAGGTAAATTAAGCATCAAACTCAAACAATACCGTCCCACAATTTCAAAAGAGTTGGAAGAACAATCGTTTGCCGACTGGTGGAAAGAGCAAAAAAGCTTGTTATTCACTGCGGGTTTGCTGCTGACAGTCGCCATTCTAGTGCCTGCTGTGGCCGCAGCCCTTAACTTGTTTGCCCAATCCGCAACCATGGCCTCCCTCACCACCTTTCTCGCCGGTATCAGCTCAGTTGCCATGGCCTTGTTCCGCACATACCAACCCTGGATCGACAAAATCCAGCGTTGGAATGATGGCATCAGCAGCGTCGTGAACCTGGCCGATGAAATGCTCACCAACAAGGAACAACAAATTATCGCGCAAAAAGAAGTGGAATTAGTGACGCAACGGAGAAAACTGGAAAAAGAAATCGAAGACTTAAACCAGGAAATCACACAGCATCAACAGCGGCTGGGTATCGCTGGCGAATTCACCTCCCTGCACGATTTTGTCACCTCCCGTTTGGCAATGGGCGATTATAAAGAACGCCTGGGTATGCTTCATCAAACCCAGACAGATCTACAAGAGCTGACGAATACCTTGATGATACATGACAAAAATGATTTGTTCGCCGAGCAGAAAAAAGGCTTCTTCCCCCGAGGGCCTGCCCGTGTGGTGCTTTTTGTCGATGACCTGGATCGCTGTCCACCACCCAAAGTTGTTGAAGTGTTGGAGGCGGTACAGCTTTTACTACGTACCAAGTTGTTTGTCATCGTTTTAGGATTGGATACGCGCTATGTCACCCGCGCCTTAGAAAAGGAATATGCTGGTATTCTCACCCGCATGGGGGATCCATCCGGCCTGGACTATATTGAGAAAATCATCCAGATTCCCTACCGCGTGCGCCCCATCGAACCAGAGAGTTTACGTAACTTCCTGGAATCACAAATGGAAATAGACACAGAGACGACGCCCACAACACCAGAGGAGGATGAAAAGACAGCGCAAACAGAAACGGCCGTTTCCCCCCCGCATTCTCCTCAAACCCAACAAGCCACCGATCCTGTTTCTGTGGCAGAGCAGCCAACCCAAACGGCTAAACCTGCCCTCAAAGCCATTACCCCACAAACTGTTAAATTCGACCAGGGAGACTTCGCCGTTCTGGAAAATTCTTGTTTAGCGCTCGGCCTTACCCCACGCAGCATCAAGCGGCTCATCAACGTGCTCAAACTCATCAAAGTTTTCTGGTTCCGCACCAACCAAAATAAAAATCCCCAAGAAACCCGCACCGTCATCAACTTGTTAACACTCTCAGCCCGCCACCCCGAAATTATGGCCGATGTTTTTCATAGCATCGAAATGGCCTACAGTGATAAAGAAAAACGCACGGAACCACTCAAGCAATTTCTCATTCCATCGCTGGGATTGGGTAAAACAATTCCAGATACACAGCAAATAGCTTTCAAAACGGCCGTTACCACCCTGGACCTGGACGACATCACCCTGGCCGAATTAGGTTTAGAAACATTTCATGTAATCCGCTCATTCTCATTCGTCGGCGATCCAACCTACGATTAACCATCTATATCTCTTCTCTGTGTCACCATTTTATCGGGCAACAAGTCACAATAATTGCGCAAGCAAAATATAGGAGATCTTTATGACCACACCCTACGATGGCAAAATATTATTAGTCAATTGGAAAGGCATCAACACACCCGGCAGCACCATCGCCGACCTCGCTCAACTCATCCGACAAAAAATGCCCAACGTCTCTGGCGTCATGCTCAAAACCAGCAATGGCGTGAGCTGGCAAGGACACCTCAACGATCAAGACCCCAAAGCCATAACCGGCCCCGTTCGCATCAAAGAGTGGGTCGATACCTTCGCCGAGCAAGGTCTTGAAATCCACGTGTGGGGCGTGCCGCGTGCCAAACGAGCTGCGGGCGCAAATAAATCCGCCGATCTCGCCAAAGAGGCCGAGAAATTTGCAGGTGCCGCCACTGTCGCCGGTGTCAAATCACTGCTGCTTGATGTAGAACATGGCGAGTTTTATTGGCAAGGCGACACCGCCGAAGTCAAAGAGCTCATGCAAAAAATTCGTGCAGGCGTCAATTCAGATACCCACATCGGCCTCATCATCGATCCGCGCCGCAACCGTCCCTTTAACTTTTGGGTAGACCCCTGGATTCCATTCATCGACAGCCTGCATCCGATGGAATATCCCATCATGTTTGGTCGCTTCCAATCCATCGAAAAACACATGGAAGACGCCTTCACCAATCTCGGTTCTTACAACCGGCCCATTGTGCCCATGCTGCAAGCCTTCGGTGAATTCGGCGACCGCCCCACACCTGAGGAAGTAACCCGCCAGGGCAATGCTGCCTGGTCTATGGGAGCCGCTGGCATTTCCTACTACCGTCTAAGCAGTGACAAGTGGGGGCATGACGGCAAGCTCCATATGGGTGAACCGGAATACGCCGCCATAGCCGCCGTTCCTGCCCAACAGGTGGTCGACAAAACCCCCAAAACGCTGCCCAAAGTACCCACCTATACCTGGCAAGATGTTATCAACGCCGCCGTCACCGTTTCGCTTGAAGCCAAACAAAACTGGTCAGACTGGTTTGCAAGCGCCGGAGTCTGGGCCGTATTCAATAATTCCTTGCGTGAAGAACCCTATTCTGGCCCTGTTATCGAAAACTGGCCTGTCGACCTGGTTTGGCGGGAGAAAATGCTGACCCTGTTGGGTAAGAGTTCAGATGAGATTGCCAAGGTAACGGCCGTTACCCAAAACGAACATGATCGCCAAATAAAAACCGACATCGCCAAAACCCGCCAGAAAAAAGGCTCCATCGTTGGCGTGCACGGCGCACCCGGCGTGGCCGCGCCACCACAACAATCTTGGCCTAAATGGCTCGAACTGCTCAAAGACATGAACATCAAATGGTACAAACTGCTCGATAACGGCGATCCCCACGATACCAGTCCCCACTCCACCTTCGGCTGGGCCAAAGCACTCAAAGCGGCTGGCATCGAACCCATCATTCGTTACTATCTCGGCAGCCAATTCCCAGACTCCCTGCCCGACGGCCATTTCGAGAAAATGAAAAAATATGCCGCCGAAAACATCTTGTGGGCAGAAATCGGCAACGAACCGAACCTCGACATCGAATGGCGCAGCGAATGGCGGAACCGACAAAACCACAACCCCATGCGCCACACCAACCCGGACGTCATTCAAAAACTAGCAGACACCTGGGTGCGCGATGCTAAAAAAGCCCTAACAGCAGGCGTCAAACCCGCTTTTTATGCCTTCGCCCCCACCGACTGGCGCGGCAACAGCCACCCACTATACTCCTCCGTCTTCTTCACCCAAAAAGTAGTAGACCGGCTGGCAAAAACCCATCATGCCGACACCCTCGACATCTTCAAACGAGGCGGTTGGATAGCCGTCCACGCCGCCACATACGAACAACCCAATGATTTTGACACCCAACGCACAGACGGCACCATTTGGGATATGACATTACGCAGTTATGAAGTCGTCATCCGCGCTTTTAAAGCAAGCTTCGGCAGTGCGCTAAACGTTGATAATATTCCCATTATGTCAACAGAAGGGGGCGTTTTCACAGCGAACTCCACCTCCATGAACGGCCATGACCGCCTGGCAACAGAGCAAGAACATGCCCAACGAGTCGTGGAAATGTTCAAATGGTTGGAACGGAACTCTCCCCTGCAAGCGATGTGTCCCTGGTGTCTTTCCGTTGGCAGTCAAATCGGTCACTTCGACAGCCAATTCCAGTTCGACGGCTGGGTAGAAGAAGTAAACGGACAGTTAGTAAACCGCCCCGTCATAGAAGCGATGAAACAGCTACGTTTTGACCAGAATCGGGAAGCTGAAGAGCAAGATAAAACCCGCCACATCGTCAAATTAGATGTCCCCTATATTTCACAATTTGATGACACCGCCAAAAGCCACAACGCTGATTGCGGCCCCACCAGCCTGGCTATGATCATCAACGCCGGCAAAGCAGCTACACAGCAGGTCACAGTTGACACCCTTTACACCCGCTATCTACCAAACAAAGCTGTCGGCGACTTTACGCTTCTTAGCGAAATGGTCACCATCGGCCAAGGAGAAGGTCTCGGTTTGAAACGCCAGGATTTCACAAACGCCACCGCATTAAATGAGTTGCACACGCTTATAGACCAGGGAAAAGCATTTGTGGTACTGGTTAATTATGAAAAATTAGATGACGTTGTGCATTGGAATTTCAAAGGCGGGCATTTTTTCGTCGTCACCGGCTATGATGAAGAAAATGTATTCGTCCACGACCCCCTGTTTAGAGGCTCCCGGCGCAGTGAAGGCCAGTTCTTTGTCTGGCGAAATGCAAAATTCCTGGGTGCGTGGAGCGGCTTTGACCCGCTGGTGAATCCAAATTTTGTGGCATTAATTCCACAGAAAACAATAGCAAAATTGTAGCTGATTTAAGAAACCATTTGTGAAAAGTTTGTAGTGATTATTTTAGCCAGCATAACCACTAAAGTGGTCACTACAAACCTAAATCTCTTGTTCATAATCTGCCAACATTGCCCAAACCTGTCTCATTCACTACAATCAAGGCATCCCAAAAAACAAGAGAGTTTTTATGAGTAAATTATTCGACATTGTATTGTGGGGCGCCACCGGATTCACAGGCCAACTTGTAGCTGAATATCTAGCACAAAACGTAGGGGATTCTGTTCGCTGGGCAATTGCAGGACGTAATCAAGAAAAACTGGAAAAGCTGCGGGAATCATTAGCCATTCCCAATCTGCCCATTCTCATCGGAGACAGCCATGATCAACAGTCTATGGATGCCATCGTCGCTCAGACGCGGGTCGTTTGCTCTACTGTTGGCCCATATACGCTGTATGGCACGCCTCTGGTGGCTGCCTGTGCCGCCCAGGGTGTTGATTACTGCGACCTCACCGGCGAAACGCTCTGGATGCGCCAAATTATTGATACCTATCAGGCTCAGGCGGAACAAAGCGGCGCTCGCATCGTCCACTGCTGCGGGTATGATTCCATCCCTTCAGATTTAGGTACATTAGTTTTGCAAGAACACGCCCAAGCGGTTTACGGCCGTTCTTGCCATGAAGTGCAATACATCTCTTGGGCAGCCAGCGGCGGCTTTAGTGGCGGCACCATCGCCAGCTTACTCAATGTGCTCGAAGAGACCAAAGGCAATAAAACCAAAGCCAAACTCATGGCAAATCCCTATAACCTCGTGCCAGAACGGGAGCCAGACTGGTCTCAAACCGACCAGGATAGCGCCCGGTACGATGAAGCGACCCGGGTTTGGACAGGGCCATTCATGATGGCAAGCATCAACAGCCGCATCGTACGCCGCAGCAACGCCCTGCTCGGCTGGCGCTACGGTGAAGATTTCCGTTACAACGAGTCGATGAAAATGCCCAATCGGGCAGCAGCCACTGCGTTTAGCGCCAGCTACAAACTGGGCATAGGCGCGATGATGGCGCTTCCTGTCCGCGGCCTGGTAGATAAAGCACTGCCCAGTCCCGGTGAAGGGCCATCTGTTGAAATCCGTGAAAAAGGGTTCTTCAAATCCAAGCTGGTAGGAAAAACAACTCCTTCGACAAGCTCAGGAACCACTTCGACAAGCTCAGGAACCACTTCGACAGACTCAGGAACCACTTCGACAGGCTCAGTGACCCTCATCGGTGAAGTCAGCGACAACCTCGACCCAGGTTACGGCTCCACCGCCAAAATGCTTGGTGAATCTGCCCTCTGCCTCGCCTTCGACGACATCCCGCAGCGCGGCGGCATCCTCACGCCAGCCAGTGCCATGGGCATGACCCTCGTCAACCGGCTGCGCCAGGCTGGCATGACTTTCAAGCCAGAAACGTAAAAAATACATGCCGCAGATTTCGCAGATTGCCGCAGATTTTTTACTTTTTAATCTGCGCCATCCGCGAAATCTGCGGATGATTTAAAAAACAAAACTTCGCTAATGAGCCAAACTCCCATCTTCACCATCGGCTACGGCAAACGAGAAATCGACGACTTTCTCGCCGTCCTCAAAGCCAATAACATCGCCTTCTTAATTGATGTGCGTTCGCAGCCCTACTCCCGCTACAAACCAGATTTCTCCAGGCAAGAACTCGCCCAACATGTGCAAAGTGCTGGCATCCGCTACGTCTACATGGGGCAGCAGCTTGGCGGTCGCCCCACTGACCCTGAGGCGCTCACCAATGGCACAGTCGATTACGACAAAATGCGCCAAACTGATACCTATCAGGCAGGCATCGGCCGCTTGCAAGACGCACACAGCCAGCAGTTTCGCGTGGCGATCATGTGCAGTGAAGGCAAGCCGGAAGAGTGCCACCGCAGCCGCCTCATCGGCGAAACGCTGACGGAACGCGGCATCCCCGTCACCCATATCGACGAAAACGATGTGCTGATCACCCAAGAAGCGGTGCGCTTGCGTATGAATGGACAGACAGACTTGTTCACCACTGCACCGAAACCAGCGCCCACAACGCCCCGTTCAGCGAACCCTACCACCCTGCTCAAACAAATCTTTGGCTATGACGAGTTCCGACCGCTGCAAGCAGAACTGATTGACAATGTACTCAACAAGCGAGACTCATTGGCTGTCATGCCAACTGGGTCTGGTAAATCAATTTGCTACCAACTGCCCGCCCTCATTTTTCCCGGCTTGACGGTGGTGGTGTCGCCGTTGATTTCGCTGATGGAGGATCAGGTGGATCAGTTGAGGGAGGTGGGGGTAACGGCCGTTACCCTCAACAGCAGCCTGCCCCAGCACCAATACCTCGACAACATGCAGCAAATTCATGCAGGCGCGGTCAACATGCTCTACGTCGCCCCAGAAACCTTGCTGCGTCCCGACCTGCTCGACCTGCTGGAACGCATCCCTGTGGACTGCCTCACCATCGACGAAGCCCACTGCATCAGCGAATGGGGCCACGACTTCCGCCCCGAATACCGGCAGCTCATCGACGTGCGCCGCCGCCTGCCCCATGCCGTTTGCCTGGCCGTCACCGCCACCGCCACCGACCATGTGCGCGCCGACATCAAAAACTCCCTCGCCATCGCCGACGCCGACGAGTTTATCGCCAGCTTCAACCGCGAAAACCTCTTCCTCGCCGTCCAGCCCAAAACCGATGGCCTCACACAAACGCTCGCTTTCCTCAAAAACCATCCCGACGAATCTGGCATCATCTACTGCGCCACCCGCAAACAAGTCGATACCTTGACAGAGCAGTTACAAGCCCACGGCTACCAGGTGCTGCCCTACCACGCCGGGCTAGATGCCGATGTGCGCACCCTCCACCAACGCCAATTCATCCACGACAACGTGCCGATTATGGTCGCCACCATCGCCTTCGGCATGGGCATCAACAAGTCCAACGTACGCTTTGTGCTGCACTACGATCTGCCCAAAAATCTGGAGAGCTACTACCAGCAAATCGGCCGTGCCGGACGGGACGGCTTGCACTCAGACTGCCTGCTGCTGTTCAGCTACAGCGACGTGCAAACCATCAACTACTTCATCATGCAGCAAGACCCGTCCCAGCAAATCGGCGCACGCACGCGGCTCGATGCGATGCTGGCTTTTGTGGAGACCAACATTTGCCGCCGAAAACCATTGCTCACCTACTTCGGCGAAACGTATGACATAGCAGATTGTGAAACGTGTGACAACTGCACTACTGAAGAAGGGGACTTGATGGACGTAACCATCCCCGCTCAGAAATTCCTCTCCTGCGTCAAACGCACAGGCGAACTATTTGGCACGAACCACATTATTGATGTGCTGCGCGGTTCCCAGTCACAAAAAGTGCTGTCTCGCAACCATCAACGGCTCTCCACTTATAACATTGGCGGCGAATATTCCAAGAAGCAGTGGCAGTTCCTGGCGCGGCAATTTATCCAGCAAGGCTTGCTGGTGCAAGATATGGAACATGGCAGCCTGAAGCTGACAGAAGCGGGCTATGCCGTCTTCAACGGGGCATCAGTACAAGGCAGTTTGCCTGCACCGGAAGCACCCTCCCAAGCCACTGCGCCAATGGCTCCCCATGATGTTGAGTTATTCCACTTGCTGCGTGAAAAACGGAAGGAACTGGCTCAAGCGCACAATGTGCCGCCCTATGTCATCTTCTCTGACCGCACACTGGTGGAAATGGCGATTTATTTCCCGCAATCGCCGTATCGGTTAGGGGAACTGTACGGGGTGGGCGCGACCAAGCTGGAGAATTATGCAGAGGCGTTCTTGCCCATTATTCAAGCATATTGTGCAGAAAAGGGGATTGAGGAGAAGCTGAAAACGGCCGTTTCCTTTTCATCAGGCTCAGTAACCGGAATAGTCCGCACCCGCAGCAACAAATCCCGCACGGAAGAAGTGGCTGACCTGTTCAACGCAGGTCAATCTATTGACGAAATTGCCCAGATTTTCGGCGTCAAACACGGCACAGTTCTCAGCCATCTATGGAAAACGGTACAAAGTGGTGCGGAATTGCGTGGAGCCGATGACATCATAGCGCTCTCTCGCCTCTCAGCAGAAGAACAAGAGCAGGTGCTGATGGCCTTTGACCACTTGGGCTTTGAAGCTCTTGGCCCTGTCTTTCACGCCCTGGGTGAAACGATTAGCTATGATGAACTGCATATTTTGCGTCTGCATTTTGTAACGAGTCGTATGCCGTGACCGCCCCTCTCCCCAGCCCATTCCCCACAGGGGCGAGGGAGTGAATCAGCTTCGCGGCGGCGCTCCCGCTCACCCTCTCCTTTCCCCACAGGGGCGAGGGAGTGAAGTCTCTTCCCCATTTTAGGGTGAGGGTGAGGGATAGACTACATACATCCAATTAATAGTCAACGCAGCACAGGTTTGCCCCAAAGTGCGATGGAGCCAACTATTTGCCCCATCCCCACCCCTTCGCTAAAATTAATCAACACGCCAAGTGCTAAGCGATTCACAAACAACCCATCAAACAAATAGCCTTGAATTCTTACCTCTGTAAAGGAGAATGCAAGAATGCTACGGTATCAAGTTCCAGAGAGAAGAAACAGTTTTTTCACACCAACATCACAGGGAAAAACAATATGACCCAATTCGGCCGGTACGAAAACCTCGAAGAAGTGGGACGCGGCGGTTTTGCTGTTGTCTACAAAGCCCACGACCCTAAGCTTAACCGTGCCGTGGCCCTCAAAGTGCTGCACGCTGGTTACAGCAGCGACCCCACCTTTGTTGAACGCTTCCATCAAGAAGCCCAAACTGTTGCCAGCTTCCAACACCCCAACATTGTGACTATTTATGATTTTGGCGAGGAAGACCGGCAGTTGTTTATTGCCATGGAGTTTTTGAATGGCAGTGATTTACAGGTGTGGCTCAACCGCAAAGGGGAACCGCTGACGGTAGCGGAAGCGCTCCCTTTCCTGACGCCGATTGGCAGTGCATTGGATTATGCCCACAAACAAGGGGTGGTGCATCGAGATATCAAACCCAGCAACATTATGTTGCAGCAGGCTGGCGATGAGCTGCGGGTGATATTGATGGATTTTGGCTTGGTCAAAGCGATGGAAGGCAGCGTGGCCTTAACTATGACCAACCAGATGCTTGGCTCACCGGAGTACATGGCCCCCGAACAAGCTGATATTACACGCATGGATGAGATTGGCCCCGCCACGGATTTATATGCCTTTGGCATTGTGGCGTACCAGATTTTAGCGGGACGTGTTCCCTTTCCGGGTCATTCTATTAGTGTCTTGAATGCGCATGTCAATATTCCGGTGCCTTCACCCCAAACGTTGAATGAGAATTTGTCACCGGAAGTGGTTGAGATTTTACTTAAGATGTTGGCGAAAGCGCCAGCCGACCGCTACCCCACGGCAGCCGCTTTTGTGGCGGCGTTGCAAGCGACGGTACACACCGCCGCCCAAAGCCAGCAGCGCGAAGCACAGGTAGCGCCATTGTATGCAAACTTGCTGGTGGCAAAAGAGGCAGGTAACTGGCTAGAAGTGATGACGTTAGCCGCTCAAATCGAAATAATTCGGCCTAACTACAAAGACGTAGCCACTTTACAAACCGAAGCACGCGCGGCGTTGCGAGCGCCTGACCCCCTCCCTAGCCCTCCCCCTGAAAGGGAGAGGGGACAAACAACCGCTTCTGCTGCATTGGGAGAGGCCATACCACCCTGGCTGAAATGGGGTGGCATTGCTTTGGCTTTGCTGGTTGTGCTGGGTGGTGGTTATGCCATTTTTGGAGGGGGTGGAAATAAGGCGGACAACCCATCTGCAACCCTAGAAATTATTCAGCCGACAGCCCAAGCGGAAATTGTTAAAGTTACTGAATCGCCAATTGAAGAACTGGCAGTAATAGCAACAGCAACCAAACCATCAACGGCAACAGCGACCAAACCATCAACGGCAACAGCGACCAAACCATCAACGGCAACAGCGACCAAACCACCAACGGCAACAGCAACTAACCCACCGACAGCAACAGCAACCAAACCACCAACGGCAACCAAACCACCAACGGCAACGGCAACAACAGATGTTAGTGTGCCCCCACAAAATGCTGCATTAGGCGATACTTGGGAACGCCCGGTAGATGGTATGACAATGGTGTATGTGCCTGGTGGCACATTCTTAATGGGCAGCGACGATGGGAATTCCAATGAAGAACCAATTCATGATGTGACAGTAGATGGTTTTTGGATTGATAAAACGGAAGTAACCAACAAGCAGTATCAAATTTGTGTGGCTGATGGATCATGCGAAAAACTTGAAGATACACTTTCTGGTTTTAATGGGGATAAACAACCTGTTGTGGGTGTTAGTTGGCACGATGCTGATGCCTATTGTAGTTGGGCAGGCGGTAGTCTTCCCACCGAAGCCGAATGGGAGTATGCTGCTAGAGGGACAGATGGTAACACTTACCCTTGGGGAGATGACCAGCCGACTTGTGATCTACTTAATTATGATGATCATTGTATTGGAAAACCAACGGCCGTTGCTAGCTATTCGCCTCAGGGAGACAGTTGGGTAGGCGCATCTGATATGGCTGGGAATGTATGGGAATGGGTCAAGGATTGGTTTGGTGAAAATTATTATGACAACTCTCCTGCAAGTAATCCAACAGGCCCAGCAAGTGGTGAGTATAAGCTGCTGCGCGGAGGCAGTTATAACGACGATGCGGGCGGCACGCGGTCGTCTGTCCGTGGCCGCATCACGCCCTCGTACCGGGAATACGGTCTTGGGTTTCGTTGCGCAGACCCAGGTATGTGATCTCTTGGTTTTTTCTAAGGGGGAGTTTGAGGGGGAATACCCTCTCAACATTGATTCGCGCTTGCGCGATCACCGAAAATTTTCGGCAGGAGAGGGCTGAATACCACTTAAACAATGAAAACATACAAAAACCTTTACCCCCAAATCTACACCTTCCCCAATTTATATAGGGCTTATCTCGCTGCCCGTAAAGGCAAACGAGATCGCGTCACTGTTGCCAGCTTTGAATTCGACTTGGAACACAATCTTTTTACGCTTGCCGACGAACTGCGCCAGCAAACCTATCAGCCCGGCAGCTATACCAACTTCTATATTCACGAACCCAAAAAACGGCTGATTTCCCCATTTCAGAGGAGCTAGAATGGAAGTAAATACAAAATGACCCAGCAGCCCCAAACCCTCTGGACAAACAAACTCAACCAACCCGCCTCAATCTCCCCCATCGTCGTAGGCAATCATCTGCTGTTTGCGACCAAACCATCATCCCCCATGGATCCCAATAGTGATTTAATCGGGGTAAACTTGGAAGATGGTCAAGTGGCCTGGCAGCATCATTTTGAGTATGCCCTCATCAGCGGCTTGCAAGCGTATACGCTCTTGGCTGAAGACCAGCCCATCGGTATCGTTGCCACCCAAAGCAGTGATTTGCTGCGTGGGCAAGGCGAAGTATTGGCCTTTGACGAAACAGGCAGCATCGTCTGGCAGTGGCATGGTGAAGAAAAAAGTTATGCCGCGCCCGTGGTACAAGAGATGCAATTGTTGGTCTTGGCTGGCACTAGCACGCTCGCCATCGTCAGCCCAGAGGGTGATGGCGATAAATCTGTGGCACGTATCAACTTGCCCATCACCAGCAGCGCCTCCGCCCCTGCCGTGCGTGATACCATCGCCTACATCCCCTGCCGCACCCCGGATCTGTTCGCCATTGATTTAACAACCAGCGAACAGTGGCAATTCCATGCGCCAGGCTATGAGCGCAATTGGCTGGATCAAACGCCGGTTTTGGCTGAAGACACCCTGTTCACTGTAGGCCGCATGGGAACCCTCTACGCCCTAGACAGCGATACCTTGCAACTGCGCTGGCAGCAAGAAATCAGCGAAAAACGCCCCCTCAGCCAACCCGCAGTGGATGGCAATCAGGTATTTGTGGGTTCCCGCACCGGGTTGACCGTTTTAGACAGCCACAGTGGGCAACCTATCTGGACATTCCCCACCACTCGCGCCATCTCAGCCCAACCACTCATCCTGGGCGATGTGGTGTATGTCAGTTGTGAAGACCATCATCTCTACGCTCTGGACAAAACCAACGGCGACGTATTGTGGCAGCTAGAAATGGATCGGCGCATCAATCTCCCGCCCATTTTGACACCCTCTTGCCTGTTGGTCATAGATCGCGGCGGGCAGGTCATCGCCTTGGAACGACCGGAGTTATCGGAAGAGGCAATTGTCAAAGAATCTGCCAGTGTGCAGATGCGCAAAGAAGATTTGGCGCAAAAAATGATGGAACGGGGCGAATTCAGCAAGGCGGCAGAGCTTTGGCTGAGCTTGGGTAAATTGGAAACGGCCGCAGAAGCGTATAAACAAGCAGGTGCCTGGCAAAAAGTCGCCGATATTTGGCAGCAGCTAGACCGTGATGGCAAGCGAGCCGATGCTTTGGAACGGTATGCCCAATCGTTGGCAGAACTAACGCTTGATGTAGAAGAAAAGGCGGTGGCGTGGGATCGAGCGGCTCGTGCTCATGCGGAGTTAGGGCAAAGAGAAGCGCGTCAACGTTGTGAGCGAGAAGCGGCACGGTATCGCAAATTGCCCATTCTTGCTGTCGAAATCGAAGTGAAGGATTTGACCGTTAATCAATGGTCGCAACTCGATTTTGTGGTGAAAAACGATGGGTTTGGGCCAGCCAGACAGGTGCAAGTGCAACTGATTGATGATCGGTTCGTGGGGCAAGAAAAACATTCAAGCACGTGGGTGACTGTGATGCCGGATAAACAACATGCCCATTGGCTAGAAATCCAACCACAAGCGCAGGGTGAGGCCGTGCCGATGCAGTTGTTGATTGAATATGCGGATCGAACGGGCAATATGAAAACGTTGGAACGTACCTTTTACCTACCTGTCGCGGGAGAAATGGGCGCAAGCAGTACGCCTGTGAGCGACACGGGAAGCTTTGAATTTGCGCGTTTGAAGTTGCCCGGTGGCCGTGATCAGATTGCGCTACGCAGAAATATGGTTGAATTCTTCAATAATGATGAATTGGATTTGTTGCTTTTCGACTTAGGTGTTCGTTCTGATGATTTTGATTCTCGTCTGACTGTGAAGGTACGAGAAATCATAACATGGGCTGTACGACATAATCAGGTTGATGATTTAGTGGCGTATTGTCAGAGGGAACGGCCTGAGGTGGAGTGGTAGGTTTGCCCCTCTCCCCAGCCCTCTCCCCTTCAGGGCGAGGGAGCCACCGTTCCCAAATTGTTTGGGTGGGAACGTTTTATTGGTTTAGGGTATCAACAACGGCCGTTATCCCCCATCATAATACAAAAGCCACCGTGCAAACTCATCATGCTTCAGGTTATTGAGCTAGGAAGCGATGCGTAGTATGTCCAAGGGAAACGGCCGTTTTATATTGCCACCTCCCGCCCCTTCGGTATAATCAGGCTGTAATAATTTTATACAGTTCCTTCGGGGCAGGGCGAAATTCCCGACCGGCGGTAAGGCAGCGCAAGCCAAGCCCGCGACCCGATCAAGTGACGATTCACAGTACACACATTGATCTGGTGGATCTGGTGCAATTCCAGAGCCGACAGTTAAAGTCTGGATGGGAGAAGGACAAAGTTAACGACGTAACCCTGACTGTTTGCCCCACTGATTTGGTGGGGTTTTCTGTTTGGCAACAGGTTGTTTCTGCGCTCTTCTTCCCCTTGCCCTGAACCAATCATAAATCGAGGAAACCCGTGCGCATTTTACGCACAATGCCCACCTGGGCAACAACACTTGTTTCGTTTATCTTTTTGCTGCTGGCATGGCAGCTTTTGGTTACCTGGGGCGAGTATGACAGCTTTATTTTGCCAGGCCCGGTGGCGGTGGGGGAACAGTTTTGGGTGGTGCTGAACGACGGCCGTTTACTCAAACACAGCCTCATCACCATCATGGAAGTGATACCCGGGCTGCTTCTGGGCTTTTTTGTGGCGCTGCCTTTGGGTTACTTGCTGGCAAAATCTCCCCTAGCAGAACGATTGATATCGCCCTATTTGGTAGCGTCGCAAGCCATTCCTATCATCGCCATTGCCCCATTGCTCACCATCTGGATCGCATCGACGTATTGGTCGCGGGTGCTGGTGGCGGCACTGGTTGTCTTCTTTCCGGTGCTTATCGCTGTTATTGCCGGGCTGCGTTCGGTTCCTTCAGAGCTGTACGAAGTGATGACATCGCTTAGAGCGACACCGCTGCAAGTCTTTCATAAGCTGGAATTTCCGGCTTCCCTGCCCATTGTGTTGTCTGGTTTGAAAAT
Source organism: Anaerolineae bacterium (assembly GCA_014879345.1). GTDB lineage: Bacteria > Chloroflexota > Anaerolineae > Promineifilales > Promineifilaceae. The sequence goes on from JACSSI010000003.1 coordinate 23,668, forward strand.
AGGCGCTACGTTGTCGGTGATTGGCGCCCTGGTAGGTGAATTTGTGCAGCCGAAGAGTGAAGGATTGGGCTACCTGCTCGTCACTGCCCGGTATCAGTTCAAAACGGATTTGGTTTTTGTGATTTTATTTACGCTGGCAATCATCGCTTTGTCTTTGTATGGACTGGTGGTGTTAATTGAGAAACGCGCCCTTCGCTGGCAAACTTGAGCAAATGAACCAACTCACAGGAAGTTGGTTACAGGGTGAATAAAAACCTGGGAGCGCGGTCTGCTAGACCGCAAAGGGCGGACAAGCTGTCCGCGCTCCCATTTATGAAGGAGTCAATAGAATGAAAAAATATTTGTTTTTACTATCTGTTTTTGTCTTGATTTTAGCTGCTTGTGGGGGTGAAGCGCCCACTGAGATGACCCAAATCAAGCTGCCGATGGGCTACATCCCTGATCCGCAATATGCCCCTTTTTACGTGGCTGCCGACAAGGGGTACTATGCCGAAGAAGGATTGGAAATTGAGTTTGACTACAGTTTTGAGACGGATGGGGTGGCACTGGTTGGGGCTGGAGAACGGCCGTTTGCCATCGTCAGTGGTGATCAAGTTATATTAGCCCGTGCCCAGAGTCTGCCCATTGTCTACGTCATGGAGTGGTTTCAAAAGTATCCCATTGCTGTCATCAGCAAAGCAGATGCCGGCATTGAAACACCAGAAGACTTGGCAGGACGTAACGTCGGGCTGCCTGGCTTCTTTGGCGCCAGTTACGTCGGATATGTGGGGCTGCTTGAGTCCGTTGGCCTTGCCGAAGGCGATGTGGATGGCAACGACATTGGCTTCAACCAGGTCGAATCACTGCTAGCCGACCAGTCGGAAGCCGTAGTCGGTTATGGCAACAATGAACCGCTGCAACTGCAAAGCCGAGGCGAGGATATCAACATCATTTACGTTGCTGATTATATTGATTTAGTCGCCAACGGCATCATCACCAATGAGATGCTGTTAGCCGAAAATCCAGAACTGGTCGAAGCGTTTGTCCGCGCCACGCTGCGCGGCCTGGCCGATACCCTCGCCAATCCTGAAGAAGCGTATGAAATCAGCAAGAAATTTGTTGAAGGGTTAGATGACAGCCGCCTGGGTGTACTGGAAGCGTCCCTGCCCATGTGGCAAGCCACCACTCTCGGGCAAACAGAGGCAGCATCCTGGCAGCAAACCCAGGCTGTTCTGCTCAAAATGGGCTTTCTGGATGCACCGGTTGAGAACCTGGATGCGGCGTTTACAAATGATGTGATTGAGAAGGTACAACCTTAGTTGTGATGGGTGGTGGGTGGTGCGTAAAGAATCATTACGCATCACGCATCACAAAGCAATATCTGATGACCGCAGAACCGTTTATATCCGTCAACCAAATTAGCTACGCTTTTCCCGATGGCAACGGCCGTTCTGTCATCTCTGATATCTCACTCACGATTGAACAAGGCGCATTTGTGGTCTTGGTGGGGCCGTCTGGCATCGGCAAATCGACGCTGCTGCGGGTGCTGGGCGGACTACTGGAACCAACTGAAGGCACTGTCCACCGTGCCGAAGAGGATGACACCCCTGTCGGCATCGTCTTCCAACGAGATAACCTCATGCCCTGGCGCACCGCTTACGATAATGTGAAACTGCCCCTGGAAATTTTGGGCAAAGCCGATGGCACAGCGGACAAAAAAGTACGCGACGCGCTGGAATTAGTGGGGCTGGCAGATGATGCAGAGGCGTATCCTGCGCAACTCTCTGGCGGCATGGCACAGCGCATTGCCCTGGCCCGCGCCTTAGTCCATCAGCCCTCGTTGCTGCTGCTGGACGAACCGTTTGGGGCGCTGGATGCCCTCACCCGAGAGCGCATGGGGCAGGAACTGCTGCGCATCTGGCAAGCACACCCGGTA
>JACSSI010000352.1 GCA_014879345.1 Anaerolineae bacterium
AACGGCCGTTCCCCTTCACATCTGCCATAAAATCCCTATAATACAATCCATCTCTACACCCAAACACTCACGCAGACTGTCAGAAGGAGTCATCATTCATGAGTTTGTCTCCTATTGCCAACGCCGTCGTTTTTAAGCACCTGCAAAACGCCGTCATTGTTCTCAACCAGCATAATCAGGTCATCCAATTAAATCTTGCGGCTGAATCCTTGCTGGCAACGACGGAAGCAGACGTTGTCGGTCAAGATGTCGCCCATATCTTCAAAGATCAGCAATCCCTGATAAACCAGTTCCGCCATATTGAGCAGATCACAACAGAAATTACCGTTGCGGGTCGCCATTTTGAAATACAAATCAACCCGCTGCGTGAAAAAGGCACCTTCGTAGGCCGCGCCATCGTGCTTCATGATATTACCACTCGCAAAGAAACCGAACTCGCCTTAAAACAGCAAAATGCACGAATGGCGCTACTGTATCAGATAACGGCCGTTACCCATCAACCGCTGTCAACCCAACTGCAAGAAGCCCTGACATTGGCTACAAAAATGCTCGGGATGGAACTGGGCATCATCAGCCGCATTAGCGGGGAACGGTATGAGGTTCAGTATAATTTCCCCACCGATGAAACCATTCATCAGGGTCAAATTTTCGATTTAGGCCTCACCTATTGCAGCATCACCATGAAAGCCAACCATGTTATCGCCATCAACCACATGAAACAATCTGTCTACAGTGGTCATCCTTGTTATGTCAATAACAATCTGGAATCATATATTGGCACTCTCATCACCGTCAATGATGTCCCCTACGGCACGCTAAATTTTTCCAGCGCCCACCCTCGTTTACACCCCTTCCGGCAGACAGATAAGGAGTTTGTCGATCTGTTGGCACGCTGGATTGGCACAGCGCTTGAAAGGCAAATCGCCGACACGCAGTTGCAAGCCAACCTCAGCCGCACAGAAGCGTTGTACCGTGTGGCGCAGTCGCTTATCCGCTATGCTGATTTACCCGATTTCCTACATATCGTCACAGATGGGGTAGCGGAAGCGCTGCCAGCCAATCGCGTTGTTCTCATTACGATGGATACGAACGATCAGCAGGTGAAGCATGTGATACGGGGAGGCACGGGCGCTCAGTATGTGCTGGACGAAATTCTTTTCAGTGAACTGGAAGATGGTTTGACTGGCTGGGTTTTGCGTGAATCAAAACCAGCGCTCTCTCCCAAAGGCAAACCCGACCCGCGAGAAAGCCCGACCGTGCAGCAGCGACGCATCGAAACCAACTGCGGCAGCATCATCGTCGTCCCTGTGCGCTATCGGGGAGAGGTTATCGGCACGCTCACCGCAATCAACAACCCGGAAGACCGGGATTTTGATACGGATGATCTGGCTCTGTTAGAAGCGTTGGCAAACCAAACGGCCGTTGCCATTGAAAATATGCGCCTTCTTGAAGCAGAACGGGAACGCGCTCACCAACTCCAGCTCTCCAATGAACAGTTAGATGCCTTCTCCCACATGGTAGCGCATGATCTCAAATCACCATTAGCTTTGATTTTGGGCTATGTGCAACTGCTTATGATGGGCGTGTCTGAGCCTGAAGCAGTTGAAAACCACCTGGGACTGGTTTTCAACGCCGCCCAAAAAATGCGCAATATCATCAGCGAACTGCTGCTGTTAGCCAGTGTGCGCAAAGAAGATGTCAAGAAACGGCCGTTAGCCATGAACTATGTCGTCAAAGAAGCACTCAAGCGCTTATCCCTGCCGCTCGAAGAAGAACAGGCCCAACTCATCCTGCCCGAAAAGTGGCCCACCGCTTTGGGATACGGCCCGTGGGTCGAAGAAATTTGGGTCAATTACATCAGCAATGCCATCAAATATGGCGGCACACCGCCCGTTATCACCCTCGGAGCAGACGAACCGTCAGATGGCTTCATCCAATTTTGGGTCTTAGACAACGGCCCCGGCATCGACCCGCATAATATGACAAAAGTCTTTCAAAAATTTATCCGCCTTGAAGAAACACGCGCTACGGGACACGGTCTAGGGCTTGCCATCGTCAAGCAAATTGCCGAGATGCTAACGGGTGAAGTCGGTTTTGAAAACAGGCAGAATGGCGGCACGAAATTCTATTTCACCTTACCGACAGCACCGCCCGATTAATACCCCATAGAGAAATCGACCTATATAAACGGCCGTTTCCATCCTATACAATAACGCCACCAACCAACACCCAAAAGGAAAAAATCACCAGGTCTCTCAAGAAAGACCTGTCAGGTTTACTCGAGAGGCAACCATCTACTCAGGCCAAACCTGACAGGTCTGGCTGAACAGAGGCAAAGGAAAACCGATGAAAAATTTGCGCCCCCTTGTTCTAATCTTGACCCTCATTTTTGCTTTTATGTTAACTGCCTGTGATGAGGGCAGCTATGAAGACGACTATGACCAGGATGAAACATATGAGGATGAAGCCCCGCTGACTGAAGCAGATTGCTACGAAGACGAAACCTACGACCCCGAAACCCAAACCTGCACCATCGACATCGTCTGCGAAGATGACGCCGAATGCGACCTGATTCTGGCAGAACTATACACCGATGACGAACTCGCCAATCTCGAATTCTACGCCCTGACAGCCGACGACTGCCTGCCCGGCGAAACCTATGATCCCGATGAACAAACCTGCTATATCGAATGTGACACCGACGCCGAATGTGACGCACTGGCAGAAGAAATCTACAGTGACCTGGATGTCTATTTTAATGACTCATATAACGGCCGTTCCGATTCCCCCACAGCCCCTGCCAGCAAATCACCCGTCAACACCACAACCAACACCCCCGACGACCTGTCCAACGGCGACCCCGATCTGCCCACCATCGCCCGCTACACACTGGATGGCAACCTGGATATTACCCTGGCTGGCCTCGATGACTCCCAGCCAGACGCCCAAATCAACCAGCAGCGTCATCAAGAAATTTGGGCCTTCCTGCGCCAAATCTTACCAGCCGACCTGCTCCTGTCCGATGTCAGCGAATATCACATTTTCACCGACGGCACCGAAGAAATCCTGGCCTACGTCTCCCCACTACCCGATGATCCAAACCATTGGCTCATCGGCATCGACATCGCCGACGCAGGCACCACCGGCAAAGTCAACACCCGCGACTTCGTCCACACCACCATCCACGAATTCGCCCACATCCTCACCCTGGAAGATGCCCAAGTGCCGCCCGACACCTCCCTCTCCGCCGCAGAAATTGAAGACGGCGTAGAATCTGAAGTCGCACTTGCCTGCACCACCTTCTACACCGGTGAAGGCTGCGCCCTAAACAACGCCTACATCAACCAGTTCTTCAACAAATTCTGGGCAGATGTCTACTACAATGAATTTCAAGATGTGGAATGGGCGGAAACAGACGAGGAATATGAAGATGCTCTCCTGGCATTTTATGAGGCGCGTCCCGATTGGTTTGTCACCGAATACGCCGCCACCAATCCCGGTGAAGACATCGCCGAATCATTCACCTACTTTGTCCTGCAAGAGAAGCCCACCGGCAGCAGCATCGCCGACCAAAAAGTGCGCTTCTTTTACGATTACCCTGCCCTGGTCGCCATGCGTAACCATATGCGCAGTGAATTGGCGCGTATGAAATAAGCCCCAAGGGACACCGGTTTACTCCAGATAGACCCGTACATTTTTCAAGCTGTAAACCGGTACAAACGGAAACAAAACCGGCACAGAGCGAATATACGCTTGATACCGTTTCTGCCCGCCATATCGCTCTGTCTGCGCCGCTTCCAGCCGCTTAGTAGACCCCATCATTATCAACGTGATGCAAACGAGACCAATAAAACTGATCGCCCACTGCCAAATAGCGGTGTAAAAAGTCACACCGACGACGAAATTGCCCACCCAAATTAAAATCTCACCCAAATAATTCGGGCAGCGCACCCAACGATACAGCCCTACATTACAAAACTGGGTCGGATTCTTTGCTTTGAAATCTGATTTTTGCTTGTCGGCGACGGCTTCCAGGAGCAAACTGCCCGCCATCAATGCCAGCCCTAATAATTGCGTTAGCCATGTCAGCCAGGTTGGCTCACTGCGCGGCACAGCCACTGTAAACAAGCTGGGGGCAAACATAGACACATACAATGCCGATACCGTCACCCAAATACCAACTTTGCCCCAGCCATTGATACCAGAACTACGCTCGTCATTGCTCTTCTTTTCTTTTTGATAAGAAGGCTTCATTTCACGACTCAGCAAATAGATTCCCAAGCGCAGTCCCCAAAATGCAAGTAAAACGTTTTGCAGTCCAGCTAACCAAGTCAGGTTTTCACGCAACAAAATCGGCGTAACAACTGCCATTGATGTAATAGCAAAAGCATAACCAATGCTGATAAAGTATACGGTTTTATAAAAACCAACTGCGGAAATAACAAGCGCCAAAACAAATAATATTCCCATCATAACGACGGTCGGATTTAGGTTTAAAGTTAATGATTCCAGTGACATACACCTCTCCAAAGATTCCAATAACGCCTTTACAAAATCTATTATTCTTAACACAAACGGGAGGATTGTATATTATTTCACAACCGATGCACGTCTTGGGATCGGTGATTATGAAACCTTCATTTTCAGAAGGGGAAACGGCCGTTTCCCCCATTGTCAATCCTCCAAAATCCGTCATAATCCCATCACACTATCACAAAACAGAGGAGCCGCATGAACGCACAAACCATCGAAATTATCAACCGTGTTCTCCCCATTTTATTGCTGCTATTTCTTGGCTTTTGGCTGCGCCGCACCCATTTTATAAGCGAGGAAGTTATTGACGGCTTAAAGAAAATTGTTGTCAACATCGCCCTGCCAGCCGTTCTTTTCACCTCATTTTTGCAAGTTGAATTTCAGCCCTCATTTTTCGTCGTTTTTATCGTCATATTTTTAATGTGCGTCTTGTTGTATGGGGTGGGGATTGCCTTAAGACCGCGTGTTGCGCCCAATCATGACTATTTTCCATTCCTCATGACGGGGTTTGAAATGGGCATGTTGGGCTTTAGTTTGTTTGGCAGTGCTTATGGAATGGCAAATTTGCCCTTCATTGCTGTGATTGCCTTAGGCCATGAGATATTTATCTGGTTTGTGTTTTTGCCTCTGCTCCTGGCTAAACGAGATGGCATCCAACGGCCGTTTGAATTATTAAAATCATTTTTCAAATCGCCAGTAATCATTGGCATTTTGGCCGGGATTGTGGGCAGTGCGCTCGGTCTGCAAGCAGCGCTGTATGAGTGGCCGGTAACTGGTGGCATCATGACCACGATGAACTTCTTAGCCAGTCTAACCATCCCGCTTATCCTCATCGTGGTCGGTTACGGCATCAAGTTGGAACGGGCAGACGCTGGCGATACGTCCCGCGTGGTTGCCATCCGGTTAGCCATTTTGCTGCCGTTGGCGCTGCTCATCAACGGGATTATTATTCGAGGCTTACTGCATCTGCCGCCAGCTTATGAAGCGGCCTTATTTGTGCTGATGATCATGCCGCCACCTTTTATTATTCCCCTTTTCATGCGCAAGGATTCCAGTACTGAAGTACGTTATGTCAATAATACATTGGCGCTCTATTCGCTCGTCTCCATTGTGATTTTTGCGCTCTATTTTGTGCTCAATCCAACGATAGGCTAGATAATGTAGACTACCCGGAAAATGGGAGCGAGGGCTAATGGAACTTAAGGAAATAAAACGGTAATCGTGTCATGCCCGCGAAGGCGGGCATCCACAGGTGGTGGCGAATGGATTCCCACCTTCAGCC
>JACSSI010000353.1 GCA_014879345.1 Anaerolineae bacterium
ATAGGTTTCTCCACGACCTCAATTTTATCGTTATGTTAAACTGCGTGCTATCTCAGCGCGTAACATGAGAGTATAACACAAAAAATGCAGAAATTAGAACAATTGTTCCATTTATTATCACGTCCAGGCGCATTGAGTTTACCATAGGAACGGGATCGCCGCGCAGCAAGCTAATACCGATGTTGCCTAAACTGAGAAATCCCAGCGTCAGCCAGAAAAGCTGGCCGGTGTGCCAACGGCTGCGGGTAAGCATGGCAAAAAAGAAGATGAGCAGCGACCAAACCAGTCCCATCATTTGCGTTTGATAACGCACGGCAAAAATGCCAAATTCATCGGGCAGGTCTGCCGCAAAGAGGCTGATGGTTGTTTCCTGGCCGTAGGCACAGCCTTCAAACCAGCAGGCCAGCCAGCCGAAAGCGCATAGTAAGGCAAACCCAGGAGCCAGCAGATCGGTGTAGGTGGCAAATGACATATTCTGAGCGTGTCGAGGTAGTGGTTTCCTATGCCATAATCTTACCCACAGCCACAATCCGAAAATTCCAGATGCCAATGCGCCCCAATAGCTGTAGCCACCTTGCCACAGTTTGGCTATCGAAGCAGTATGATCTTGAAAATAAATCCAGTTAGCCAGCACAAATCCCAAACGGCCGCCAATTAAGCCAGCAATCAGGCAAACCAGCACCGCATCGAACCAGTTTTTTATCTGTTGCTTGTGCGCCAGCCAGCCCGTAATGCCTGTTGCCGCCAAGATGCCGAGGCCTAATACCGCCGTGTAGCTGTAGATTAAAAATGGGCCAATGCGATCTAATAAGGGAAACATGAGGCGTATCTTAGTTGAGGTTGCGAGGGTGGGCAATGTTTAAGAAGTTACCCTGTTCAGGTTTCTCAAAAAATGGTAAAACTTACAAAAGTATCTTAAAGGAGATGACATGGAACTCAATATCCTCCCACTTGATGAAGCAGCGTTGAAGGCGCCGCCGGTCGATGATTTTGGTTTTGGCAATTTGTTTAGCAACCGGATGTTTACCCAAAATTATACGGCGGGTATTGGTTGGCATGATGCTCGGATTGGCCCTTATGGCCCGTTTGAACTGATGCCGTCAACGGCCGTTTTCCATTATGCTCAAGAAATATTTGAAGGCACCAAAGCATACCGGCGTGCCGATGGCAACATCAACCTCTTCCGGCCTTGGGAAAATGCCAGGCGCTTCAACGTCTCTGCCCAGCGTATGGTCATGCCCACAGTTGATGAAGAAGATCATGTGGCTGCCATCATCAAGTTAATTGAACTAGAGAACGAGTGGGTGCCGAATGTGCCTGGAGCGACGCTCTACATTCGTCCTGCCATGATTGCCACAGACCCGGCGCTGGGCGTCCACGCCAGCAAAACCTACATCCATTTCATCATCCTCAGTCCGGTAGGCGCTTACTTTAAAGAAGGGTTTGCCCCCGTTCCGGTTTACATTTCTGATGAATATCGGCGTGCTGTGAAGGGTGGCACGGGCAACGCCAAAACAGGCGGCAACTATGCCGCCAGTCTCTACGTGAGTGAAGCGGTGAAGGCGCAAGGCTACTCGCAAGTGTTGTGGCTGGATGCGATTGAAGGAAAATACATCGAAGAAGTGGGTGCTATGAATATCTGCTTTGTCTACGGTAATCAGATCATCACGCCAAAACTGAGCGGCAGCATATTAGATGGCATCACCCGTAAATCGGTCTTGCAGATGGCACCAGACCTGGGTTATGAAATTAGCGAAGAGACTATGAATGTCAACGATATGATTGCTGACTTAAAAGCTGGCAAAATTACGGAAGTATTTGGCTGCGGCACTGCGGCTGTCATCGCTCCCGTTGGCAAGTTTGGTTATAAGGGTGAAGAATACGTCATCAACAACAACCAGGCTGGCCCTGTCTCTGCCCATTTGTTTGACGAGTTGACTGGTATTCAAAACGGCCGTTTGCCAGACCCCTATGGCTGGACATACACCATTGAAGTGAAATAAGAAATTGATTTGTAGTGATGTAAGCAATTAAGCAACTGCCGTAAAAAAGCCCGTATCGTTCAAGATACGGGCTTTTTTATCGGATGTGGGGCAGTTAATAAAGGTAAAACTGGTGATTAGTTAATCAATATCGTCACACTCGTGATCATGCCACATGTCCCAGAGCTTTTTAATAGCCACTGTGATTGCGACGATGTCCGCGAGCGCATCGATAACTTTCATTAAAAAATTGAAAGGTATCATGGGACACAAGTCCTTTTCAGCCCTTAACTTGTTCATGACCCCGAGGTTCCTGTTTTCATGTAACTACCTTGACATGAGTGTTCTTGGTAGGTATCATGGTACATAACAAAAAGAGAGCCACCACATCCGCAAGATGGGTCAAGAATTGTTAAGGTTCTGACTAATGTGGCGAAAAAAGGCCGGCCTGCAACGCCGGTCTTTTCTTTTCTGCCACTGGGACAAAGTTTTGTTGCATTGTCCCGCAGATAAAGCATGAAGCATTGTAACACAAAAATTTAAATGTTTCATCGCTAACAATATTGGGTCTTTGGGAACTGCTGGGGTTTGCGTCATTCTAAACGCAGTGAAGAATCCCGTACCTCTGGGATGCTTCGTTTCACTCAGCATGACACGAGTAAAGCCCCATGAAAATCCAAACAGCTACAATATTAATACCAACCGAAATAGGATTTTTCGGTTTAGGTATCAATAGAGGCATTTTAAAGTATCAATGTACTAAAATCACCACTATTTTGTACCATTTCCTGCACTTTCTAATGCCAATTAGTCATAGAACCTATGCAAATCCAAGACTCTTTTAATTATATTGATAATCAATCTGAATACATAACATATATGTATACTAGTACGGTTGTTCTGTAAATCAGACAAATTCCGAAAAGTAAGAGTTATTGAAAATGAAACCGTCCTGTTTTGATGGTAAAGCTTGATTTAATTCTCAATTCAATATTATCTATAGTTTAAATCTTTCATGAACGCGGCGTATCCTTTCAGGATGGGTCGCGTTTTTACGTTTTGGTAGGTTCTGCGCAAAAATTGATAGTTTCTGACACTTAGAAACGGTAAACTAGGGTGTCCGTGAGGTTCATCTGAAAAAGGTGAGCCGAGGCAATAAAACTAAAAAAATGCACAACGACGGCGACAGGCTTTCAACGCGCCGTCTTTTTGTGAATTCGGAGGTAACATGCAAGAAGTTGCAATTTTAGGGGTAGGGCAAATACCCGTCCGCGAACATTGGGATTTGTCTTTGCGCCAATTAGCGGTTGATGCGGGTCGGGCGGCGTTGGCGGATGCGGATGTGGCTAAGGTTGATGGTATTTTTGTCAGCAATATGACCAGCGGCCGTTTGAACAAGCAGCGCCATTTAGGTGCGATGGTGGCCGACTATTTGGGGCAACGTGGTGTAGAAGCGGTGAAACTGGAAGCGGCTTGCGGGTCGGCTGGCTCGGCGATGCGCCAGGGTATTTTGGCGGTTGCCAGTGGTGAGATGGAAGCTGTGCTGGTCATTGGCGCGGAAAAGTTGACAGACACTGGCTTTACAGAGACGACTTCTGCTTTGGCAACGGCCGCTGACGCTGATTATGAAATTATTCAAGGTGTGACGTTTGTGGGTTTGAACGCGCTGATCATGCGCCGCTATATGCATGAATATGGCTACCAACGCGAGGATTTTGCCCCGTTTGCCCTCAATGCCCATGCCAATGGTGCCAAAAATCCGAACGCCATGTTCCGCGATCCCATTAGTCAAAAAATATATGACAACGGGCGCATTGTGGCGGATCCGATTAGTTTGTTTGATGCCTCACCGATTGGGGATGGGGCAGCGGCGCTACTGCTGGTGCCGGCAAGCAAAGCGCCCAATGCGGTGCGTGTGGTTGGTTCGGCGGTTTCGACTGATACGCTGGCGATTCATGACCGCGAAGACCCGCTCTGGTTGAAAGCGGCCGAGTTGTCAGCAAAACAGGCATATGAACAAGCGGGTATCGGCCCGGAAGCGATTGATATTTTTGAACTGCACGATGCCTTTAGCATTATGGCTGCGTTGTCTCTGGAATCCTGTGGCTTTGCGGAACGGGGTGAGGGTGTGAAGATGGGGCAGCGTGGGGATATTTTGGCAAACGGCCGTTTACCAATCAGCACCATGGGCGGTCTCAAAGGGCGCGGACATCCGGTGGGGGCGACGGGCTTATACCAACTGGCTGAAGCGGTCTTGCAGATTCGTGGTGACGCGGGCGAGGCTCAAATCGACGGTGTCAACATCGCCATGACCCAGAACATTGGCGGCAGTGGGGCTACTATCGCTACACATATCTTAAAACGGCCGTAGGCGACTGGTTCCAAATATTCAACTAGCTATGAGGGTGACTCTGCACAGAGTTACCCTCTTTTTTTTAGTAGGAAAAAATACCCATCCCCTCTCCATTCATGAATAGTTTATCAAAGCGACATAAAGTGCTAAAATGGTGTGACAATCATGACACTAATCATCCTTGCCAACTAACAATCCATCAAAATCAGATTCACATTTGAAAACCCTTGTTATGCAGGTTCCCGAAATATCATCCGATTTACAGGAAGTATTGCAACAAATTGCCAACGATGTTGTTAACCGTCTTGGCTGTATCGGCGCAATGGTCGCGACCCTGGAACAGGGCAATGCACTCGCCATACGTGCCTATAAACTGAGCGATTCTCTAGCTGATTTAGCCAACCCTGGGCTGTTAACTGAATTAGATGCACTGGGTATAGGGACACTTTTCAAACTCAGAGACCCGGATTTTCAGAGTAATCTAGCAGTTAAAGCCGTCATAAAAAATGGCAGCGCCCCTCCAGTTTCTTGCACCTCCGATTCATTGTATGATCTCTTCTCTCCTTACTTATCGCGCAGCAATTCAGATGTTTTGCAACAAGCGGTTGGTGTGCAGCAAGTCATCACCGTTCCCTTCCAACTGTATGGTGAGATTGTGGGCAGTTTAATGGCCGCCGCACCTGAGCGTTTAACAAACCGTGATATTGAGTTTCTCAATGCCTTTGGGCAGCAAGCGGCCACCGCCATTCAAAATCAACGTCGCCTGGACATCATGCAAACGCTGGAACATATCATTCTCCAGTTGCAAGCGCATATGACCAACGAAACGGAAGTGCTGCAAACGATAGTGGATGCTGTGGTCAAGGAATTGGGCTACGCAGGTGCGATGGTTGCTACTTTGGAAAACGGTAATGCACTGCCCGTGCGCGCCTTTGCCGTGGATGAAACCATGGGCATCATTCATCAGTTTGAAACACAAGCAGGCGTTTCCTTACTTAGCGAACAGGCCGTGACTTATCTGGATGATGAGGCTTACCAGGATAATTTGAGTGTGCGGGCGGTGAATGGGTTAAACGGCCGTTCTGAAAAATATCTCATCTCTAAACATCTCTACGATTTATTTCGTCCTGTTACCAGCCGCGAGATCGCCGATCAGGTTCAGCAAGTATTGGGAATCGAACGGGTGGTAGCCGTGCCATTTTTCTTAGGCGATCAGGTGTTGGGTAACTTGTTTGTTACCAGTCGCAAACCCCGATTCTCTGCCTGGGAACTGAGCGTATTGACAGCGTTAGGACAACAAGCGGCCGTGGGCATCAATAATGCGCGGCTCTTCCGGGAAACGGCCGAACAACGCCAGATAGCCCAGACATTTGGGCGCATGGCTTTCAGCACCATTGCATCAGCTCATTCCTTGCGCAACTATGTGGGTAACGTCAACGGCTACGTACAATTATTGCAAATGCTGCCA
>JACSSI010000354.1 GCA_014879345.1 Anaerolineae bacterium
AGGGTGTGGCGGCTGGTTCGCGCATGACGGGTGGCATAACGGCCGTATTTCATATCACCCGTTTGCGCACTCGCCCACAAGAAAAAGGGCATGTTCATCATCAAATCGACGTTGATGCGGCCTCGTTCCTGTGGTGGCCCATCAATACGACCCCACGCCTGCATAAATTCACCCTTCGGATTGTAGCGTAGGGTAAAGGTTTCAGCGGCCGTCAGCGCATCCGGCAATAAGGACTCATCCCCGGTGATCCGGTAGCCCAACACGTTGGACAAATAAAAGATAAAACCTAAATCATGGGTAAGTGTTGTTGTTTTTAGCCAGGCAAGCTCAGTTGTCCATTTGCGAGCGGCCGTTTCCATGCTGCTGTCTTGCGTGTGGGCATAAGCCAGCCACAACAACCCAGTCCAGAAGCCATCAACCCAATGGCTGGGAATCCGGTCAACTTCCGCTGTGATCCAGGCGCCATTCTCAAACCTTTCTGGGAAATAGATTACGGTTTCGCTATTTTGTTTAATTATTTTCAGGCTGTAATTAAGTGCTTCTTCTAGTTTATTTTTCAATTGTTATCATCCTTATTCTGCTAAACTTCGGGTAGGGACGATCAGTTTCCTTGAAGGCCCCATCAATAACTACCATCATGAGGGATTATGAGCCGGGATTTGAGGGATCATGAGAGGGAATAATTCCTGAATCGTACATAGTCGTCTCGGGAATTACAATGGCCTCCGATTCCTCGTTTGCCTCCCTAGCCCCAATCACACCATTTTTAGCAGTAATAATGCTTATCAGGTCATCGTCTTTGTCGTTGACAGTGACTTCTACAATTTCTAAGCCATCCTGTGATAGATTAATCCCAAGTGCCACGCTTTTACCTGCTTCAAGTTCGGCGGCGAGTTGGGCACTTAGCTCAGAAACCATCTTTTTAATTTGAGCGCCCGTCACTTGTTTGAGTACCGCCTGCATAAAATCTGCGCTCCTTATGAGAGCAATGGCGGAAGTGGCTGGTTTAAGCGCCACGCTTAATGTCTCTAAACTTTCCTTACTGAAATGGGGATGATCACCTTTCGCCACGCTCCCAAAAATACTAGTTGGCCCTCCCAGAATGCGGACTACACCGCCAATCAAAAACCCGACACCAGACTTTTGGCCTTTCGTCATATCGCCTGTTTCATAATAATGAACATCGCCGTCTGCATCTTGGCGAATGAGGACTATCTCCTCAAAATAGACATAGTTCAGGTTTTTAGCTTCTTTTAATATTTTCAAGGCGCGTCCTCCTGACGCTTCCTCAACAAAAGCAGCAACTAAAACTCCCACCGTTTCTTGTTTTTTTTGATTCATCTGTAAACCTCCGTTATTCAGATTTTCTACAAGATTGTCCAGAACCCATCAACTCAATGGCCGGGGGCGGGGGAAAAGCTCAGCAATCAGTTCAGGACTCACCAGGCGCAATAGCGTTTCCAGGAAATAATAATCTCCATAAATCAACCCGTGATCCACATTGCCATGCCGCTCAAAGTGGGTCGCGTGTTTTAAGATGGAAGCCATATCATCTTCTTGCGTCGCATAATTCTTCCAGAGAGACGCTGTAATATCGACTGCTTCATTTCGCCATCGTTCGGCAAGCAGTTCATCCGTTTCCGCATCAGCCAGTTCTAACAAACCGGAAGCATAGACAGCGGCCGCTGATGAATCTCGATAGGTGTTGGGGATGTCTAGGCTGTCGTAATCCCAGTATGGCACTTTATCTTCTGGGGCATTGGCGATGACATACTCAGCCAGGCGCCGCGCTGTATACAGAAAAACAGGCTCATTGGTGCGGCGATAGGTTTC
Organism: Anaerolineae bacterium; assembly: GCA_014879345.1. Lineage (GTDB taxonomy): Bacteria > Chloroflexota > Anaerolineae > Promineifilales > Promineifilaceae. The sequence goes on from JACSSI010000354.1 coordinate 1,834, forward strand.
GGCATAGCCATAAAGCGCCCACGCCTGCCCCCGCGACCAACAAGAGGCATGGCTCAATCCCTGGAGTGTTTCAGGTCGTAAATAAGCACCTGTGTCTGGATTGAAATCGGCGACATGCACGGTGGAATTGTCTGGGCGAATGAGAACGAGACGAGAGGTGCGGGCATGTCGAGCGGCAATGCGGGCGTAGTTCAGGTCTCCTGTGTCATGGCTTGCCCAAAACAGCAGCGACAAGTTCATCATCAAGTCGATGTTTATCTGACCACGCTGATAGGGTGTGCCGTCAACTTTGCCCCAGGCTAACAAATATTCGCCGCGCGGGTTCCATCGTTTTGTAAACGTTTCGGCGGCGATGCGAGCATTCTCAAATAAGGTTTCATCACCGGTGGCATAAGCGCCCAAAACATTGCTCAGGTAAAAGATGAAACCGAGATCGTGCGTACCGAGAGTCGTTTTGAGCCAGGCTACGCGCTCTGTCCATTCACGGGCGGCGGCCTCAAACTTGGGGTTTTTGGTATAGGCATAGGCCAACCATAGTTGTCCCACCCAAAACCCATCGACCCAGTTACTTGAAAGGCGATTTTGGTTGACCAACGTCCAGGTTGAGCCATGACAACGATCTGGAAAATCTTCCAAAAGCGGAATGCTTTTTTCGATTTTTCCGAGACTAAATTGCAAGGCATCATGCCAACTGTTGCTCAATCCACACCTCTATTAAAATTATTTCCGCTTGTCCATGTAGCGATTCCAGCCATCGCGGACTTGCGCTCTTAACTCAGACTGGAGTTTGTTCATGGCTTCTTCTGCCTGGCTGAACAGACGGGCATTCTCAATGGCGCTGGCTAACTGGCTTGCCATTGTTTGGAAGATGGCAGCATCTTCCTGGTCAAAGGCTGATTTACGTGCAGATTGCAGACCAAGCGCCCCAATTACTTCGCCACGACTGATCAGCGGCAGGGCTAATTCAGAGCGGGTTTCTGGCAATAATGGATTGGCAAAATATGCGGACGCTTCGCCCACATCCAGGGCAATGCAAGGCTCGCCAGTGGCTACGCATTGCCCGATCATTGATTTGCCGTCCACTTCTAATCTGTGGCCTTTTGCCACCATGGTGCGCCCGGCTTCACCTGTGCCGGCTTGTAACATGGCGTATTTTTTGGGATTGGGGTCTAAGCGGCGACCTTCTACTATGAGGAACAGCCCCACATAATAGAGATCAAACCGTTCACGAATTAAATCGACAACTTGCTGCACTAATTCTTTGGGGTCTAGTACTTTGGTTACGGCTTCTGTTACCTCTACCGCTGCCTGAAGATGTTCGGCGCGACGGCGCATATGCTCGACGAGCAAGGAGCCTTGTAAGGCGCTGCTAATCTCTTTGCCCAGGATGGCGTAGATATTGCCATCCTGCGGCCCTACTTCAAACAGGGCGAACCCCAGTGGTTGGTCACGAAAATGCAGGGATTCGATGACAAAGCTGGCTTGACGATCCTGAGGAAACAGGTTGTCAGGGAGTAATTGGCGTGATGGATAATATTCCCCACTGCTCGTTTGCACCCGCCCTTGTTCGGTTACGGCTAAAATCAGGCGGGCATTTTCTCCGGGAGCTTCTGCATCTTCATAAAGGGAAAGGTAGCTGCTGGGAATGCCAAGGGTTTTTAAATCTTCTGCCAATCTGTCCATTAGTTGATCGATATCGAAGAGGGTGACAAATTTGGCGCTAACTGTCCGTAATAATTCTGCCTGATCGTTGATCCGGAGTATCTGGTGTTTTTGTTCTCGATAGGCCATCTTGCCAATGAAGACAGATGCTTGCTGCCACAGATCGTCAGCCAGTTGGTTTGCCGGGTTTTGTAGGTATGCCTGGAGATGGCTGCGCATGGCTGATATGGCGGTTTGCCAGGCGAATACATCCTGGTTTCCTGTCATCATGGGGCGCAGGGCTTTGTCTAACTTTTCCAGGAATTGGCCGGAACGGCCGTTTTCCACTTCATTCACAAAGGCATCAAATACCCGTTCGGCCCAGGTCGCTACGATTTTATTGCCTGATGCACTCTGAATCATGGCGGCGAGGATGGCTTCTTTTTGGGTGATAACGGCCGTTTCAAAGTCAGTTTGAGGCGCTTTTGCCGGTTTTAACGCAACCTGAGTCACAGCAGCCGGTAAACAGCCGCAGGATTCACGCAAGATGAGCGTTGGTCGCGCTAATACCAGTTTAGGTTTGGTCTCTTTTTCGGCAATCTCTGCAAAAAGCGTTTCGGCTGCCTGTTTGCCCATCTCATAATAGGGCAACGCCATAGAGGTGAGCGGCGGGTTTGTAAATTCAGAACCGGCGATGTCATCAAAGGCAATCACGGCAACATCATACGGCACGCTGACGCCGCGCTCTGACAGGGCGTCAAGCACACCCATCGCCCTGCGATCATTGGTAACAGCGATAGCATCGAAATCAACACCTGGCTTCAACTGTCGTTCATCCAGCAGCAGCCGAATGCCCTCTTTTCCCATCGCGGATTGATTGAGGCTCCAATCGGAGACTAATTCCTCCTGAAAGGGGAGATCGTAAGCAGCCAGGGCGTCCAGGTAAGCGCGATACCGATTTTGACAAGGCCCATTTGTTTCTTCGCCGCGAATGTAGGCAATGCGCCGATAGCCATGATCTTCAACAAGATGCGTCATGGTGTCTCTCATGCCTTGATAGTCATCCTGAATGACAGTTGAAAAGCCATCAAACTGGCGGCGGAGATTAACAATGGGGAAATCAGCCGAAAAACGAGAGCAATGCTGCTCAAATGTTTCCTGATTCCAATAAAGGAACGTGATCAGCCCATCTACGTTTTGGGCATCTATCAGTTTATACAATGTCTTGGCGGTATCGTCAGGCGGCTGCTTGGACATGAAATCGACGTGGAAGCAGAGCAGGTTAACATCCCGTTCTTTGGCGGCATCCATCACGCCCAGCCATACTTTTTGCCCATTCATATGTCTGGCGGTACGTTCAATGGTGTTGATAACGAGGCCAATGGTTGGTCTTCGGTTTAGTGGGTTTGTAACAATTTGTGTCATCGGGGGTTTCTCTATCGTTACTGCTTCACCATCATTCTTCGAATCACCTTATCGTGGAAATTTTATTAATAATTGCCTTCATGATCAGGCGCAATGATGCCTGAAGCAGGATTGGTTGCGGCGCCTGGAATGGCGAAATTCTCAGGCTCTTCTTTGATATGGGTATTGGCAAGCACACCATCTTTGGCGGCGATGACGCCAATCAGATCATCAACTTTGTCTTTGACGGTGATTTCTATGATTTCCAGGCCGCTTTCTGCCAGTTTGAGGCCGAGGGCGACGTTTTTGCCTGCTTCTAGGTGGGCGGCAAGTTGGGTGCTTAGGGTGGAAACGGCCGTTCTCATATCAGCATCATTCACCTGTTTACGCACCGTATGTAAAAACTTATTGCTCGCCGTCACCGCCACAGCCGAGGTCGCTGGTTTAAGCGCCACCCCTAGCTGCTCCAGATTTTCATCCTTGAAACCGGCATCGCCATGTCCCACCACGCCGCCGACAACAGCGCCAGCGCCAGCGCCTAATACAATCCCCGCTGGGCCACCCAAAATGCCGATCACACCGCCAATCAAAGCGCCCACACCAGAGCCTTTGCCCGTGCTCATATCGCCCGTTTCATGATAATGCACACCGCCGTCGGCATCCTGGCGAATAAGGGCAGCATCCTCAAAATAAATATATTTCAGTTTCTTGGCTTCTTTTAACACATTTAAAGCGTGTTCTCCAGACGTTTCCTCTGGAAAAGCTGCCACCACAATGCCCACACCTTCATTTGTTTGTTTTTCTTCACTCATGGGTAAACCTCCACTAGTCTTTGGAATCTCTGGGGTTCGCGTCATTCTGAACGCAGTGAAGAATCCCGTACCTCTGGGATGCTTCGTTTCACTCAGCA
>JACSSI010000355.1 GCA_014879345.1 Anaerolineae bacterium
GGTGTCACCAAGCTGCACAATCTGGGCTGCCTGCCCGTCTGGCAGCGCGAAGCTGAGGTCACCAAGAGCCAAAATAACGGCTGGTTGGGCATCCTCAACCATGAATTGCAGACGACTTTCCGGATAGGTTGGGTCCAGGGGCAAATAAGCGCCGCCTGCTTTCAAAATGCCCAACAGCGCCACGATCATCTCAATAGAGCGAGGCACATGCAGGCCAACGATGGTATCTGGCGTAATGCCTTTTTCAATCAGGTAGTGAGCCAGTTGATTGGCACGGGCATTGAGTTGGGCGTAGGAAAGTTGTTGTGATTGGTGGGAAACGGCCGTTTTATTAGGAATAGCAGCCGCTTGAGCCTCAAACCAGTGATGCACACACCCTGAGGGCAGCGGTACTGACTTCCCGTGTCCCCATTCAGCCAAAACAGCTTGTTCTTGAGAAGGTAGCAGTGGCAGCAGCGAAATTGGTTCGTGGGGTGTGGTCGTAATACTTTTAATTAACTGCTGAAAATGATCAAACATTCGTTTAATCGTATTTTCTTCAAACAACTCTGCATCATATTCAATCGTGATCTCTAGCCCATCTGCTAGTTCCACCGCATACCAGGTTAAATCAAACATCGCCCGCTTAAAATCAAGAGGAACTCTGTTCATGTCAATGTCATTTAGATTCCCCACCAACTCAGGCGTATTTTGGAAAATAAAAAGGACATCAAAAAGCGCCGCTCGTCCACCATCTCGGTCAGGCTGGAGCAGCTCAATCAGTTTTTCAATTGGCATATCCTGATGGGCATAGGCGTCAAATGCTACTTGCCTGACTTGCTTCAACAACTCCACAAACGATACCTGTCCCGTCACGTTCGTGCGCAAAAGCAGGGTGTTCACAAAAAAGCCAATAAGCGATCTGGTTTCCGCATGATTGCGATTGGCAATAGAGGTACCAATCAGCACATCTTCTTGAGCCGTATATCGGTATAACAATGTCTTAAACGCTGTCAGTACCGACATAAAAAGGGTCGCGCCATGTTCATGACCCAATTTCTGCATGTTGCGAATCAGCTCTTTTGGCACCGTTTGCTTAAAGGTGTTGGCACGGTTTGCCGAATTAACTGGGCGGGGATGATCCAGGGGCAGCCCCAAAGATGGCAGCGTGCCACTTAATTGCTTCTGCCAGTACGCTAACTGCGTTTTAAAATCATCACTTTTCAGCCACGCCTGCTGCCAGATGGCAAAGTCAGGATATTGAATGGGAAGCTGGGGCAGTGATGCTGATATACCGGTCTTATATTCGTTATATTGAGCCGTCAACTCATTCAGCATCATGCTCATCGACCAGCGATCAGTAGAAATGTGGTGCTGCATCATAAAGAGGATGTGGTCTGTTTCATCCAGGCAATACAGTTTAATGATCAATAAAGGGCCATTTTCTAGATCAAATGGATTGTTAGCATCAGCCTCAATGCGTTTTACTGCTATTTCTACTCGTTCATCTTCGGGATAATCTTGTAAATCTATCTTTGGCAGTTTAATGGGATAGGGCGGGTGTATTATTTGATAAGGATGACCATTATCCTGCGAAAATGTGGTACGCAATGCTTCATGACGATCAAAAATAACCTGCAAACTTTGTGTCAAAGCCGACACGTCTAATGGCCCTTGCAAACGCAAAGCAATTGGCAGATTGAAGGAAGTTGATCCGGGTTCTAACTGATCTAAAAACCATAATCGCTGCTGGGTAAAAGATAATGGAATATTGCCTTCACGTGGATACGCTTGAATGGGTGTGGCGGCAGTTGGTTGCGGTTTTGGTTCTGGCGTTGTGGTGATGGGCCAGGGTAATTCATACTCAAATTCGTCTGCCAGTTGGCGCGCGGCGCGGCCGAGGCGACGGGGCAGATTTGCTTTTTGCCAGGCGTTAGCCAGATTGGCATCAATGCCCTGATGTTTTTGGAAGTTCGGATCTCCGATTGCTGTGAACTGTTTATGAACGCTATCAGTCATCCGTTCGCCTTCATAGGGCGTGAGCAGTGCTGGCGTGAATTCGACGCCCAGGAAGGCGCATAAATCACGCAGTACGCTTTCTGGTTGTGTCACTAAGTCTTCATAGCGCAGTTGGTGCATCCTTTCTGCTGGAATCATGTCCTGAAAATCCAGGATATTGTTGTTCATGGTTGTCCAGATTTGTTCACCTAGCTGGTATGGGTCTTCATTTTGATTGCCCAATAATTTATCCATTCTGGCTTTAACAAAGGATTCCATGACAGCATATGGATGGCGCACCAGGTGGATGTAGAGCGCATTCTCAAAGACTTGTTCTGCCCGGTTCAGCGTGGCAATATCGAGGGCGTAGGTGGGTGATTTATCGATAAGCAGACGGGGAGCCGCTAATTCTTGTAAACGGCCGTAAGTCTGCGGCATACTCCAGTTCTCATCCAGCCAGGTTTGGGCGATTATTTCGCTTTCATCCCCTTCGACATTCATTAATTCCATCAAGGCTCGTTGCAAGCCCTGGTCTAGATAGCTGGTTGACAATTCCTTGCTACGGCTCTTGAGATCGTTAAATTGCAGCAGATGCAGTTCTGGCGGGCAGAACAGGTCTGGATGCCCTGCCAACATGACACGCAGCAAGGTGGAGCCAGCACGCGGCGAGGAGAGTAAAAAGACGACTTTGGGATTTTTCTGAGTGAGGGCAGGCAAGGCTTCGTTGGGGGAAGTGGCGGTGAAGGTTGTTAATGCCCCGTTTGTACTTGTGGTGGTTGTGGCATCAGCACTGCTGTCTAGTGCCGCTAATAAATAATTTGCCAAAGCAAGTACGGATGGTTGTTCAAATATTTCACGTGGATAGAGCGTCAATTTCAGTTCCCGATCCAGGCGCTGAATGAATTCCATAATCATGATGGAATCGAGTCCCAGTTCCATGACGTTTTTCTCGGCAGCGATTGTGGCTGGTTCCATGCGCAAGACATCGGCGACGCATTTTTGAAGATAGGCGGTGATTAACAACGGCCGTTCTTCACTGTCGGCGGCTAAAATATCGGCAAGGATATTGTCAGTATTGATGGTGATAGCAGGTTGGAAACCGTCTGTCGGTAAATTGGCGACCAGGGGCAGATTGGGCGGGAAAAGCGTGCGTAACTGCCCGGCTGAAACAGGCAGAACCCCAACTTGCGTGATATTGGTGGTCAGGAATCGGTTCAGGAGCATCAAGCCTTGTTCTGCCTTGAGGTCTGGGATTTGAGCGAAACGGCGTTGTTCACCTGAATCGGTGTTGTTCGTTTCTGCCCAAAGCCCCCAGTTGATGGTGAGGGCGGCCTGCTTGTGTGACCGGCGGTAATGAGCGAGCGCATCTAAAAACTGATTCGCCGTGCTGAAATTTGCTTGCCCAATCGAGCCAAGCAAAGCGGTGATGGAAGAAAACATCACAAAGAAGTCTAAAGGTTGATCTTTCAGGGCTTCGTGCAGCAGCCAGGCTCCTTGCACTTTGGGTTGCATCACCTTTTCAAATGCGGCAGCATCCAGGTTTAGCAGCCCATGATCCTCCACGATGCTGGCGGCATGGATGACGCCGCGAATGGCGGGCCAGCCTTCAGCCTGGAAATCGGCGAGGAATGTTTGTAGTTGTGAGGCATTGGCAATGTCGATGGCTGCCAGATGCACGCTGGCGCCTGCATTTTCCACACGCCGGACGGCGGCAGCTTTTTTACCCAGCACAGAGTCAGCGTCTAGTTGAGACCATTCGCGGCGGGGCGGCAGAGCGGTTTGATCGAGTAAAATGAAGCGTCTGGCTCCATTTTGCGCCAGCCACTCTGCTGAGTGTAAACCTGTTTCGCTTAGACCGCCTGTGATTAAAACGGTGCTGTCGGGGCGCGGCATAAACGGTTTTCTCATGGGGGGTACGTCGGCCTGTGCGATGCGGGCCACATAACGAGTACCTTGTTTATAAACGATTTGGTCTTCGCCATCTGCCTGCCAGAGTTCAGAAAAGAGCACTCTGCTGCCTTCATCTGCGGCGGCATGGGGATCGAGATCGATCAGTCCACCCCAAAAATTAGGCAGTTCAAGGGCGGCTGTTTTGCCGAGACCCCAGGTCATGGATTGGGCAACGGCCGTTTCCTCATCATGTACACCGCTTGTTACCAACCACAGTTTGGGCGGTGTGTTTGAGTAGGTGGTGCCGGTGTTGGCGACGGTTTGCAGCAGGTGCAGGTTGCAAAGGGTGATGGCCTGGGCAGTTTGGATGCTGGCGCTAGTGGGTGGATTGGTGAGGTCTGTGTGCCATAAATTGATGATGCCCCGAAACGGCCGTTTTGCGGCCTGTGCGGTTTGCCAAACAGTCGTGATAAGCTGCTCAACTGCTGACTTGTCTTCAAAATTAACAGCTTGTTTTGTGACGAGGCGGCAGTGTTCACCATGATCTGTTAATTGTTTGGCTAAACCCTGACCCAAGCCGCCATCGTCGGCCAAAATAAGCCATTGCCCTGCTTCAGCAGCGGGCCAAACTGACTGCCTTTCGTCAACAGATTCTTCCCAGTTTATTTCATAAAACCAGCCTTCCGCGTCAAATTCAGGAACGGCCTGCGTGAAGGCGGGCAGCATCGTTTGGTAGCCTGGTTCAATCCAGTATCGTTTGTGTTGGAACGGGTAGGTGGGAAACCCTAGATTGCCGCGAGAGGGATGAGGGTTGAAGCTGTGCCAATTTGGCGCAAGTCCTGCTTCATACAAGGTGCCGACGGCGGTCAGCAACTGCACCCAATCTTCCTGGTCTTGATGAAGTGAAGCGGCGCGGGTCACATTTTCGCTGCCTGGGATGCGGCCAGCCATGTTGAGCAGGGTGGGATTAGGCCCGATTTCTACAAAATAGGTGAATTTATCCTCGAGCAGCGTTTCGATGGAATCGGCAAACCGAACTGCCTGCCGAATGTGATTACGCCAGTAAGCGGCGTTTTGGGCTTCTTCGTTCTGAGCCTGTCTGCCGGTTATGTTGGAGATAAGACGCAGCTTTGGTTTCTGAAAGTTAACCTGGCTGGCCGCTTGCTCGAATTCGGCCAAAATCGGTTCCATGAGTGGAGAGTGGAAGGCGTGGGAGACGGTGAGGGAGCGGGTTTTGATCTGTTGGTTTTCAAATGCTTCCTGGATGGCTGCAACGGCCGTTTTCGTGCCAGAAATGACGATATTGGTAGGGCCATTGACGGCCGCAATAGAGACCTGATCTGAATAGTCTGCAATGGCGGCAGCGACAGCGGCTTCTTCGGCGAAAACGACAGCCATCGCACCATCATGCGGCAGGGACTGCATCAGACGACCTCGAGTGGCAATGAGGGTGAGCGCTTCTTCCAAACTAAAAACACCAGCCAGGCAAGCTGCCACATATTCACCAACACTATGGCCTAAAACGGCCGTTGGTTTGATGCCCCAGGCCAGCCAAACTTGCGCCAGCGCATATTCCAGAGCAAAAAGGGCAGGCTGTGTATAAGCGGTCTCGTTGATAAGGTCTGCCTGGGCTGTGCCTGCTTCGGCAAACATCACGTCTAACAGAGACGTGGCAAGATGCGGTTGTAATAGCGCAGCGCATTCATCCAGAGCGGCGCGGAAGTGTAGTTCTGTTTCGTATAGCTGTTTACCCATGCCTGCATATTGTGCGCCTTGTCCTGTGAACAGGAAGGCGATTTTGGGATGTAGGGCTTGTTTAATGGCTGGAAAGGTGGTTTTTTGAGCAGCTTCGGCCAATTTTTCTTGTGCCTGGGCGGTGGTTTGGGCTGTGATCGCCAGGCGTTT
>JACSSI010000356.1 GCA_014879345.1 Anaerolineae bacterium
AGTCCCAGCAGAAGCCAGCGGTGACCCTTCATTGGGTGGTGTTGCCAGTGGTGGTGATGCGAATGTCGGTGGTGGTATTCCGGCAGGAAGTGGTGACGCTGCCACAGCCCTGGGTGATGCCGTGGCTGTGGAACCTGCGACTGGTGGCGTGGGTGAAGTGGCCGCGCTTAGTCCTGCAGCGGCATTTGTGCAGCCTGGTGTTGCCACAACTCATACTGTAGAAAACCTGGAATGGTTGACGCAGTTGGCTCGCTGCTACGGCACGACCGTCGCTGATATTCAAGCTGCCAACAACTATTCCTGCCCGGATTTGATTCAGCCGGGGTGGGTTGTCAACATTGCCAATCCTGGTAATGCTGGCCCGATTACCATTAACGATACTCCTTGCTTTAATTATCACACCGTACAACAAGGCGAAACGTTATACAGCATTGCTACCCAATATGGCATCAGCTATCAATGGCTGGCACGCATTAATGCCATTTATAACTACAACTACATTTACGCCGGGCAGCAGTTGGTGATTCCGAATCCGGTTGATCCCGTATTTACACAAATACCAGCACAGCCTTTCTTCTATTCAAGTTGTTGGTCTGGTAACTGCCCTGTTTATCCGGTATACCCAATTTATCCGATGCCATACGGGCAATAGATGCTTGATTGTTTGAATTAACGATGAAAAAAGACCTGTCTCAATTTTGAGACAGGTCTTTTTTTATCGAAATCAAAACGTTTTTTTACTCGTCGGTGACGCAGCCTTCAGAGGCGGATTTGACGTTCTTGATATATTTGTAGAGTGTGCCACGTGTTGATTTATAGGGTGGCATTTTCCAGGAAACGAGGCGGGCAGCCAGTTCTTCATCACTCACGTTCATGTCGATGGTGTTTTTGTCGGCGTCGATGGTGATGGTGTCGCCCGTTTGTACCAGGGCGATGGGACCGCCTTCTTGTGCTTCTGGGCAGATGTGACCGACGATGAAGCCATGACTACCACCCGAGAAACGGCCGTCTGTGATCAACGCCACATCTTTGCCCAAACCAGCACCCATGATGGCACTGGTGGGGGTTAGCATTTCCGGCATACCGGGGCCACCCTTCGGCCCTTCATAACGGATGACGATGACATCACCCTTCTGAATTTCGTTGTTTTCCAGGCCAGCCAGCATATCTTCTTCTGAGTCATATACGCGAGCCGTGCCGGTGAAAACAAGCCCTTCTTTGCCTGTGATTTTAGCGACGGAGCCATCGGGAGCCAGATTGCCGCGCAAAATTTGTAAATGACCCGTTTCTTTAATCGGATTTTCCAACGGCTGAACAATTTCTTGCCCTTCAGCCAGTCCAGGTAATTCGGCTAGGTTTTCGGCAACGGTTTTACCCGTGACGGTGAGACAGTCGCCGTGAATGAGGCCATTTTCCAGCAGATATTTCATGACGGCCGGGGTGCCACCTACATCGTTCAAATCTTCCATGACAAAACGGCCGCTGGGTTTGAAATCTGCCAGCATGGGGATGCGGTCGCTGACAGCCTGGAAATCGTCGAGCGTGAGGTTGACGCCCACACCGCGAGACATGGCGATCAGGTGCAGCACGGCATTGGTGGAACCGCCCAACGCCACCACCACAACCATGGCGTTTTCAAAGGCTTTGCGGGTCATGATGTCGCTGGGCTTGATGTCTTTTTCTAAGAGAATGCGGATGGCTTGTCCGGCGCGAACACATTCGTCTAGTTTTTCGTCGGACACGGCGGGATAGGAGGCGCTGTAGGGCAGGCTCATGCCCAGGGCTTCAATGGCGGAGGCCATGGTGTTGGCGGTGTACATGCCCCCGCAAGCGCCAGCACCAGGGCAGGCGTTCTGCACAATATCTTGCCGTTCTTCTTCTGTAATTTTACCGGCGATGTATTCGCCATAGCTTTGGAAGGCAGACACGATGTCGAGCTTGTCGTGTTTGAGGGTGCAGCCTGCTTTGATGGTGCCACCGTAGACCATGATGCTGGGGCGGTCTAGTCGCGCCATTGCCATGACGCAGCCGGGCATGTTCTTGTCGCAGCCGGGCAGGGCAATGAGGGCGTCGTACCATTGGGCGGCCATGAGCGTTTCGATGGAATCGGCGATGATTTCGCGGGATTGCAGGGAGTAGCTCATGCCGTCGGTGCCCATGGCGATGCCATCGCTGACGCCGATGGTGTTGAAGCGCATCCCGTAAAGGTCGGCGGCGGTGACGCCTTCTTTCACTTTGGCGGCGAGGTCGAGCAGGTGCATGTTGCAGGAGTTGCCTTCGTACCACATGCTGGCGATGCCGACTTGGGCTTTGTCCATGTCGGCGGGCTGCATCCCGGTGGCGTAGAGCATGGCCTGGGAAGCGCCTTGGGCTTTCGGTTGGGTAATGCGTGAACTGTATTTGTTTAGTTGGGTCATTATTCCTCTTCTTTTTTGATAAGGCGTAAAGTTTCATCATGAATACGCCATGAACTACAGTAGCGTTTCCATGTCGTGGATTGATGTTTTTAAGACGTTGTGAGATTTTGCAGGAGCTTGCGAATTTGTGCCAATACAACAGGTCGTCGTTTTTGCGAGGATAAATCGGTGAATGGAACCGGCACAAGGACAATTTCCCCTTGTTTAAACATGGTTCCAATCCTCATCATCAATGGGATTATCCCAAAAATCCAGGCTAGTTTCTGAAGCAAGCATCAGATCGTTAAATGATTCTGATTCTTCAAAAACGAAAATGGTAACTTGCGCCCCAGGTACAAGAGGAACTTGCAATTGTATTTTTCCTTCTGAGTCTACTTGCGCTTGGTATTTCAAGGCTTTTTGGGGGTAATTAATTGTGTTATCCATCGAACACCTCTTAAACTTCTGCCGATCACTTTCACACATTCTATCACGTCGTGCCTGGATATTTAAAATGATCTCAAGACGTTTAGAGCGGTGAGGGTGGTGTGGATGTCCTGGCCTTCTGTGCTGGGGAAACGGCCGTTTTCTTCCTGCATCCCCGCCAATTTTTGTGTGGCTGACTGGATGAGCGCGTTGTCATGTGGCACGCCAGCGGTAAGCAGGGTGTCGAGCAGCCAGGCCAGGTTGGCGGCAGAAAGAGCGGGCAGACGGGATTGGAGATGGTTGATGAGGAGAACGGCCGTTTCCTGATCAGCAACCAGCCAGAACAAACCGGCTGCCAGCCAATGGGTGTTGAGAAAAGAGGGCAGTTGGCCGGTGGCGGGGTCTAGGTTGCGTTTGAGGTAGGCGGCGGACTCTTTAGCGGCTTCGTGGGTGGTGGACGCCAGCGCCAGCCAGAAACCGGCGTTGGCGGTGAGGTAGAGGTCTGCGCCGGGCGTGTGGGGATTGGCCCAGGGTGGGGCACTGCTGGCAACATTGTCTGATTCGGCAAAACGGCCGTTATTTTGCTGATTTTGGAGCAAGAAGCGGTTGGCTTTGCCCAGCACGGGATAGGCATTGTCCAAACCGAGTTTATGTCCTTGATCCATGAAGTAGCAGGTGGTGTCGATACTGCTGTAATCGACAGCCCAGGGTGGGGCAAAGCCACCATCGTGCCGTTGATGGCAGAAAAGGGCGTCGAGGATGGTGGAAGACGGCCGTTTTTGTTCAAGCAGCCACTCTAATTGGGCCAGGTCAGTGGGGTTGCCATGGCGGCGGATGTAATTGATTGCGTTTTCTTGATTCATAAGTCACCTTTTGCGTGAGTTTAGTCCGTTTTAGGTTCGTGGCAAATGTAAAAATCAGGAGCAGGGCAAAGTTGGTAAAAACGATTAAAATCTGTATATGGAAAGGAAAATTGACGCACAAATACTCAAATCTTTGGTTGATATAGAAGATATTAGCACTGTTTCATGGCAAGCATTGGCAGACCTGGTGCGGCAGGACAGCGGTATTCAAAACGCGCTGCCGGATGGCGTGTGTCAGATTGACCCACGCAATGGCGACCGCATTGTCTATACATCCAGACGAGCGGCGCGGCCACATGATAACCGTCCAGAAAAGCCAGATGGTGTGCTGCCAGAACGGCCGTGTCCCATTTGCCGAGGCACGACAACAGGTGTGGTAGACCTGGCCGTGTTGAGCGAGGGTTACACGTTTATCAACAAGAATTTGTTTCCCATGGTTTATCCCTTCGACAACCTCCCGGAGGTTCAAAACTTCCGGGAGGTTATTGAGGGACTGCATTTTTTGCAGTGGACCTCTTCTTTTCATGAGCGGGATTTTCACAATATGCCCGCGGCAGATTGTGTAGTGGTGATGCAGCGGTTGGCGGCGTTGGAGCAAAAGCTGTTGGAAGCGGATGCGGGGCATGTGCTGATCACGAAGAATTACGGCTATCTGGTGGGCGGTTCGCTGTTTCACGGGCATCAGCAGATTGTGTGGAGTGACCAGACACCACGCCGCTTTTTGGACAATGAGCGCTTTTACCAGGAGCATGGAGAATCATTTGCTGCCTTTCTCCTGCGCGAAAATCCGCCGGAACTGCTGGTGAAAGATTACGGAACGGCCGTTCTTCTGGTTCCCTACTTTATGCGCCGGCCGTATGACATGATGCTGGTCATGAAGGACACCACCCGGCGTTATTTGCATGAACTGGATAGCGGGGAGATAACGGCCGTTGCCCAGGCTTGGCAGGAGGGCATTCAAATAATGCGCCAGGTGATGCCCGCTATTGGCCGAGAACTGGCCTATAACGTCATCACCAACAACGGACTGGGCGCTGGTCTCTACTTTGAGTTTTTACCCTACACACAGGAGATTGGCGGTTATGAGCATCTTGGATTTTATGCCTGCCAGGCCGACCCCAGACAGGTGGCGCAGCAAATCAGAGTGATGATGACAAATACTCATGAAAATTCTGGCACTTGAGCAAGAATTACCCGGAGCCACAGCCGAGCAGTTTCAGCAGCTCGGCCAAGCAGAAGCCGTGCGTGCCTGGGAACTGTACCAACAGGGCATCATTCGGGAGCTATATTTTCGGCAAGATCGCGCTGAGGCGGTGCTGATATTGGAATGTGATGATGTCACCACAGCCGAAGCGGTATTACAAACCTTACCGCTGGTCAAAGCAGGGCTTATCAGGTTTGAGCTAATTCCTCTGGTCGCTTATCCCGGATTCGCCCGCTTGTTTTCGACTGGGTGACGATATTTATCTCGACTTGAACACGGATGGCAGGTAGGTAGGGAATACCGGTTCAATGAAGGTAACAACGGCCGTTCCCGTAGCCGCGTACCCGCCATCAGCCGACGCCCGATAATCAGTATTGGTGACATTGGTTGTCGCCGTGACCACAACCTGCACCGATAGTTCGCCATAGGGAGGCAGGGTGAAGGGCGGCCAACTGACAACACCGCCTGCTAAACTGCCGCCGCTAACGTAATTGGCGTCAGCGGGCAGGGTGTCAGTGATGGTGACGTTGTTCATGGTGAAGTTGCCGCTGTTTTGTGCGGTGAGGGTGTAGGTGAAAGGCTGGCCGGAAACGGCCGTTAGCGGAGCCACCTTCTTCACTTTCAAATACGCAACCTCATTGTTATCTTGCAGACGGTAAATACGTCCGCCAGCGCGATCTGCCAGATATAGTTCGCCGTAGGCATCTTCGCCAAACGTAGAGATGCTGTAGCTGGTGTCCAGATGATAGGTGGTGGGGAAAGCACCTGGGGGATCCGTTTGCACAGACCAGATTTGGCCGCTGCAAAAATCACCGTAAAAGTAACGGCCGTTCATCTCTGGATACCATGTGCCTCGATACACAAACCCGCCAGTCAC
>JACSSI010000357.1 GCA_014879345.1 Anaerolineae bacterium
CATGCATGTCTTTGGCTTCAACAGCCAGGTGTCCGTTTGAGGTTGGTTTAGGGTTCTTTTTTGAGACAACTTGGGTAGTCATTATGCAGTTCTCCTTGCAAAGCGGTTACGCAGGTAAACGGCCGTTGCGTTCAATATAAGCAGCAAAATCAGCAGCACCACAATGGCGGCAGCTGCCAGATTCTGGAATTCTGCTTGCGGCCTGGAAGTCCATTGATAGATTTGCACGGGTAACGTCGTAAATTTACTAAAAGGACTTGTTGGATCCGTCGTTATAAAAGTTGAAGCGCCAATAACAACCAGGGGCGCGGTTTCGCCTAAGGCGCGAGAAATGGACAGGATGGCGCCCGTGAGGATGCCCGGCATGGCATTGGGCAGCACATGAGCCCATATGGTTTGCCATTTGGTGGCACCCAGCGCCAGCCCGCCTTGCCGCATGGAACTAGGCACGGAACGTAATGCTTCCTGTGCTGAGATGATAATGATGGGCAAAACAAGCAGGGTAAGGGTGAGACCGGCTGCCAAAACAGTACGGCCGTTTCCACTTGAGCCCGCCGCCACAGCACCAAACATGGCTCCGCTGGTCAACCCTTCCATCGCCCGCACGAACACAGCCAGCCCCAGCATACCGTAGATAATGGAGGGCACACCGGCCAGATTGCTGATGTTGGTTTGCAGAATACGGTTTAAGCGGTTGTCAGTGGCATACTCTTCCAGATAAATCGCTGCGCCGACGCCAATGGGAAAAGAGATAAATGCTGTGATAGCAATGACGAGTAGTGACCCCAGGATGGCGGTGCGCACCCCGGCCAGTTCTGGCACGCTGGACTGTGGCTGGGTGATAAAGTCCCAGTTGATCCAGGAATACCATTGCACTTCGGCAGCCGGGTATTTGAGCAGCACTTCCTGCTCAATTTCTGCGCGACCGAAAAGTGAATCCATCAATTTCCACGCAGCTACGACATTGGGCTGTGTGACATTTTCTTCAATGAGCAGCAAGATATTGTCTTTGCTTCTGGCATCCAGGGTGCAACCCGCGTAGGGGGTTGTGCCGTTGCACGCTTCTTGCCACTGCGCTTCTGTGAAAAAGACAAGGGAGTCATCAAAAAAGCGTTGTTCGCTTTCAAGGCGGCGGCCTAGTCCGGCGGAGACGTTTTCTGCCAGGATTTCAACGAGGTAGGGGGTTGCCAACGCGCCCATCTCCTGGGGAAAGGATGATTCGACGAAGAAGTCCAGGGTGCCGCTTTCTGTGCCGGGTACGTATTTGTGAATGGGTTCATTGAGCCAGTCGGGGTTGACATCTGCCCAGGTTTTGGCGGTGGTGAAGATTTGGCTTAGCTGTTCGGAGGTGACGTCGCTGAGGAAGTTGTTGGCGGGGTTGACGACGACTGCCAAGGCATCGGTACCGACCTGGAATGGTAACGGCCGTTTGCCCAAACCTCGGCACGCGGCAAATTCATTCTGATTCATGGGGCGGCTGCCAGCCGCAATATCGGCGGTATCCTCCACGCAGAAAGCGCGGTAGCCAGCCGTGGTGCCCATGCTTTCATTTGTGAGTGTGCCCACAAACCCGCTTTCCTGAATGCGTTCATTCATGCGTTCTGTCAGCGGGAACACGGTGGAACTGCTCGCAACAGTAAGGCTGCCACCCACACCGTCAGGATTTATGGCCGCCCATTGGCCCGGTTTCAGTTCCATTTCGTTGGCAGCGATCCAGGTCTGTTGGGAGGCGGCCATGGCGCCCGGACTCAGAGCAAAGTAGCCCACATCGTCGATTTCGTTATTGACGTTGGTGAGATAGTAATTGAGAAAGACGTTAGCAGCCTGGTTCTCTTGCAAGATGTCTGCATCACTATAAAGATAGAGGGGGCGTGCGAGGGGATAACGGCCGTTTTCCACAGTTTCCGCATTGGGTTCAACCCCAGCCACAGAGAGCAGTTTTAAAGCGTCACGATTCTCTTGATAATACGCATAACCAAAAAAGCCGATAGCATTGGGGTCTTCCGCCACTTTAGCCGCTAAAACGGAATCATCTTCACTGTTAAAGGTGTCATCATCCGCCAACAAAATATCTTCCTGTTTCTCTAAAACCAGGCGAACGGGATCATTTTGATACTCAACGGCCGTTAAGCCAAACGCATCATTCACAATCGTATACAACAGCGCAATCAGCGCCAAAATTGAAATAATCAGCGAACCCATCAGCAGCACATACCAAATCTGCCCGCCCCGTTTGCGCCGCTTAATTTGCGTATTGAGTTGTGGCCCACTGGGGTAGCCAAAATGAGGCTCCGGCGCCTTGTATTCATTAAAGTTTTCGTGTTGCTCGCTCATTCATAAACCTCACGGTATTTTGTCACAATGCGGCGAGCCACCAGATTCAGGGCAAATGTCATGGCAAACAGTACCAGGCCAATAGCAAAAATACTGTAATACTCCACAGACTCATAGCTCAAATCACCGCCGCTAATCCGCACCATATGGCCCGTCATCGTTTCTGCGGCCACAAAGGGATTCAGAATAAAACCAAACAAAGCGTCCTGGCCGAATTCAAAGTTCCGTGGCCCCGCACCTGCCGCAATCGCCACGACCATCGTTTCCCCAATAGCGCGTGAAATTGCCACCACAAAAGCAGCCGCAATGCCGGACAACGCCGCCGGTACAATAATTTGTCGAGCCGTTTCCCAACGGGTAGCGCCTAGCGCCAACGCGCCCTGTCGCAGCGAATCGGGAACCGCATGAATAGCATCTTCACTCAACGAAGTCACCAGCGGAATAATCAAGATGCCCACCACAATGCCAGCAGAAGCCACGTTGAAAATTTGCACATTGCCTTCCCCAAAAAACTGCCGTAGGAAATGGGTCATAAATTGCAGGGCAAAATAGCCGTAAACAACAGTGGGAATCCCCGCCAAAACTTCCAGTATTGGCTTGAGAATATTGCGGGCTTTTTCAGAGGCATACTCGCTCAAATAAATCGCTGTTAACAAGCCAATGGGCAGCGCCACAATCATGGCAATCAGGCTCACCATCACCGTACCCAGCACCAGTGGCATAATGCCAAAATGACCGATAGCAGGCTGCCAATGTGTACCCGTAAAAAATTCAATGAGGGACACTTCTGGTAAGGCAAAAAATTGCAGTGCCGTACTTAACAGTACCACCACAATACCAATCGTGGTCAGGATGGAAATTGCACCACAGGCAAAAAGAAATAATTGGATGATGGTTTCGCCAATACGATGTTTTTTGGCAAGTGAACTGTCTTGGTGAGTCACCGTTACCATCGGCGGTGCAGAACTCTGAGTTAACATATTATTTCTCCCAATCCCTAAATTTGGATCTTTTACTTCTTGTACTTCCAATTCTCGTTCCACGCTCTGCGTGGAATGCCTGGCCAGACGTTCTGCCGTCCAGCCAGGCACAAAGATGCGGAGCATCTAGCCAGGTATAAGGGGACGCGGAGCGTCCAGATTCGTTCGTGCCACGCAAAGCGTGGCACGAATGGGATACTGATTTACTGACCCATCGCTGCCAGCCATTTCGCTTGTGCATCAGCGATGGTGGTTGCGCTGGCAGGGAAGTAACCCACATCTATAACCTCGTCATTGACATAGGTCAGATAGAAGTTGATAAAGTTGGCAACCTGTGGCTTGGCTTGCATAATGCCTGCATCAGAGTAGATGAAGAGCGGGCGAGCCAGCGGATAGGAGCCGTCTTCCACTGTAATTTCGTCGGGTGTAACCCCTTCGATATTGGCAATATGAAGCAGGTCTTTGTTTTCCTGGTAGTAAGCGTAGCCAAAGTAACCGATGGCATAGGGGCTGCCGGAGACACCTTGCACCAACACGTTGTCATCTTCAGAGAGCTGCAAGTTGCTGGCAGAAAGAATCGGTTCCGGGTCTTCGTCAAACACTGCTTCGACGAAGTAATCGAAGGTACCGGAGTCGGTGCCTGGGGTGAAGCGTTGGATAGGTTCAGCAGGCCATTCCGGGCGCACATCAGCCCAGGTTTCGGCTGTTGAGAAAATCAGAGCCAGTTCGTCCATCGTCAGGTCGGTAACAAAATCATTCTCGGCGCTGACGGTGACAGCCAGGGCATCGGTGCCGACACGGAATTCGACGGGCGTGCGCGGCGGGGTTAAGGCGGCGCAGTTGGCGATTTCATCTTCTTTGATGGCACGGGAAGCGTTGGAAATGTCGGTTTCGCCAGCATCACAGAAGCGTTCAAAACCAGCACCGGAACCGATGGAGTCGATGGTGATTTGGCCGCCATACCCTTCGTTTTGGAAGCGTTCAGCCATACGTTCGGAAAGGGGGAAGACGGTGGAGCTGCCTGCGGTCACGATGTCACCCGTGACGCTCAGGGGGTCTACGGCCGGTAGACTGGTGACTTCAACTGTTTCTGTTTCAACGTCTGTCTCGACAACTGTTTCGGCAGCAGTTTCAACGCGGGTTACTTCAATGGCTATGGTTTCTGTCATAACCTCGGGAGTGGGTGCTTCTTGTGTGGTGTTACAAGCCGCTAATAGAACAATGAGTAAAAGGGTTGCTGCTAAGGATATTCTGAATCGCATGTTACTTTCTTCTCCTGTAAGAAAAAATAATTTTGAGCAAAAAGAAAGCGCATTCCACTGAATGGAAGCGCAAAGGATTTGCCGTTTTTGTTAATCTGAACATGATTTTACTCACAGATAGTTAACGATTAACGGCCGTTCCGTTAACATCTCGCTATGGTTTTGTTAACATCTTGTTATGAGTAATAGTAGACTGATGGTGCAGAGAGAAGTATCCTATGAGGAAAAAGTGACTGGGAAACCAGCACCAAGAGGCAAAACACAAGATGAGTATTGTCCCAAACGAATATGAAAATCCCCAAGCCAGGTCAGACCAATTTTTGAAATGGCTGTATGAAAAGACGTTGACCAATCCTGAATTTGAGATTTCCGGGTTTGATGAGGCGTGGTACGAAGAATTTGGAAAAGATGCCAAAAGATGTTTCAACAGTTTGAAACAACGTCAATTCCTCCTCTATGAGAAAAGTGACGCAAATAGCTATGCTTATGGACGGTCATCATTGCCAACGGCCGTTGGCCTGAATCAAAAAGCAATCGCCTATGCTGAGGAGTTAATCGCACCTCAAACCATCGTTCAGCCAATCGTCGAAGCGCCACAACCAAACGAACCTGAACCTGAAAAAGAGCCAGAAATAGAAAAAGATGTGGCCTGGTTCATATACAACACCACAGGCAATATGCGTACAGCCTTGAATTATTTAGAGGATGCCCGAGTCTATCTAAACAAAGAGACCAAAGTGGATAGAAAAGAGGCAGAAAAAGAGATACGGGAAAGGGAAGAACTGGAGCTAGAAATAGTTGCCAAAAAAGCAGTAGGTAAATAATTTTTCCGAATAACCAGTCGCTGCCTTCGAGTCTGATGAGTTAGAAACGCCACGTGGAAAGTTGCCTTCCGATTTGCAAAAACAGAACCTGTTAACAATTTGTTAACAAAAAAAGCCAAATAGAAGATTTTGTTAACAGCCTGTTAACAGGAAAAGCGTGTTAACAGTTTGTTAACCTTGTACAATTAGTGGCGATATTTTTAGGCAAAATAAAAATTTTGCCTGTAGGGAAAGCCTTAAATAAAAGCGGGAAAATAATTTAAAATAAAAATGATGAGAAACCCGCTTTTCCTTGAAGGAAACCACAATTTTGCATGATGGTAATTTTGAGAACTTTTTGTGGTTT
>JACSSI010000358.1 GCA_014879345.1 Anaerolineae bacterium
CCCACCGAGCAAATAACAGGCGCATCAGTCAGTGCCAGATCAGCGCGGGTCAACCTGCCCACCGCCTGCCCCGGCGCAAAAAAGTCATCATCCACCATGAACGGCGTAAAGACGACCCGTTCCCCCGGCACCTGCCAGCGATCCTCAATAAATTTCTTCTGCCATGTTGAATACACGAAGAACACATCAATGTCGCTTTGAATGCGGAACCAGTCAAAAAAGCGCACTTTCTTGCCCACAGAGAGAATATGGATGATGGTAAAATGGACGGGTCGCTTGCCCCAACTTAAAAACTTGAACAGCAGCGCCAACGGAATGGCGATCTGCTCCCCGTCGGAGAAGATGATTTGGTAGTGGTGGCGCAGCTTAAAACAGGCCCAGGCCAACAGCGCATTTTGACCCGCCAGTTTGCCCAAAAGACGACCAAACCAGCCGCCCACTTCATGCGCTTTGGTGTAATCAATCAAGTCGGCGTTAAATGTTTCTGCCATGGCAATATAATCTGCCAACGGCCGTTTTCCCGCCTCAATATCTTCTACAACTGTCGGACTAATCGTGCCAGAAATGGTTAGCAATACATCATTCATCAATCAGGCTGCCTTTTTAATTTCACGTTTGAGCAAATCAAGTAACGTTTGCGCATTTTTTTCAGCGTCGAAGGTGGTGGCGACGAGCGTTTGTGCATGACTGCCCATCTCCTGCCGCAAGGCGGGATCCGCTACCAATGTTTGCAGTGCCGTTTCCAAACCAGCCACATCACCTGGTTCAACCAGCAAGCCAGAATAACCATCCTGCACAATCTCGGGAATGGCGGCCACATTGGTGGAGATAAGGGGCAAACTGGCCGCCCCCGCCTCAGACAAAGCCATCGGCAAACAATCGCCATAGCTGGGCAAACAAAACAGATCGCTTTGATGAAACAGCGCCTTGAGTTCAGCACTGTTTGGCTGCATGTCGTGGTAAACGAAGACGCCCGCTTCTGGCGTCACTTTGTCTTTGGTGACGAGATGTAGCTCAACGGCCGTTTCCCCATCACCTGCCTCATTTTCAACCAGTCGCGCCCGCAGCCGTCGAAAAGCTGCCAACAACACCGCGCCCCCCTTGCGCTCTAAATTGCCCCCGACGAACAATATTTTCACAGGGTTGTTAGCAGAGGATGGTTGGACGGAAAACGGCCGTTTCCATTCAGAAGGGTTCACACCGGGCGGTATCACTGTAATCTTGTCCGCCGCCACCTGATACTCCGCCACCAGCCCCGCTTTCGCCCAAGCCGACCACGTTACCAAATGGCGCGCCTCCTGATAACAAGAAACATTTAGCTCATACTTCTTGTTCTCCATCCAGGATGGCCCGGTTTCATGATCATAAAAATCACCCAGGCGATCATATTGCAACGGCGTTGCGTCCAGGGAGACCACAGAGGGGAACCGCTTCATCCAATTTTGAGAGAGCACGGCCGGCACCTGGGTGTGGAAAAACAGCCCATCAAGCGGCACAGATCGCTGCAATTTGCCAATTTGCGACCGTGCTTGCAGGCCAGCCTGGAGCGTCCAATTGCTTTTGTAGCCGGGGATTTTGGAAGCAAACCCTTCAGTTTGCCACGCCGGTAAAATCCAGTGTGCTTCAATCTCTGAATCTGCCGCCACATTTTTCTTTAAGTTCAATCCGTGGGTTACATGCCCTAAAGCTTGTTCAATTACAAAACCGATTCGATACATTACCTATCACCTGAACACAACATTGTCGTAAACCAAACCCAGTAATACGCCATTTGGGTTGCGAACAATATTACAATATCAGGATCAATCAACGGCCTAAAAACGGCCGTTTACGAATAACAATACTACCGCCTTTGCCTTCGACAAGCTCAGGCGTCGGCTTGTTGATTAAATTACTTTTGTGACAATGTGGTTACTAACAATAAACGATTTTCGATTGAAGATTGAAGATTGACGACTAGTCCCCACCCTTCTGAATCAGCGTCGCAGCCTGGCTCCAAACAAAAAACCGTAGAGAACATAAAAATATGCTCTCCACAGTAATAACTCTTTATAAAACCACAGGCGTTTGTGTCACTTTGCAGTGAGCAGCCTGAATAATACTCATGATCTTCCCAATAGACTGATCCTGCGCTCCTTCCGCATTCACGACACAATAATCAAACTCCGCCATCCGCTTCATCTCCTGCCGTGCAGTAGCTATGCGCAAATTAAGCCCTTCATCTGTTTCTGAATGCCGATCACGAAGACGACGTTCCAACTCAGCCTCCGATTCCGACATCAAAAACACCGTGATTGCATTGGGAATCAGCTTCCGAATTGTAGCCGCACCCTGCACATCCACACGCATAATCACATCACGCCCACTGGCTAACGCATCCCGAATTTGCTGCTTAGGAATTCCCTTAAAATCATTATAAACCACCGCATATTCCAGCAGTTCATCCTGCTCAATCATGACAGCAAACTCATCACTGCTCAAGAAAAAGTAATCATATCCATGTTCTTCACCCTCTCTGGGAGGACGAGTTGTCGCCGTCACCACAAAATAAAAATTATCAGGACTATTCGCAATCAACCCCCGGGCAATCGTATCCTTACCCACGCCGGAAGGACCGGATATAACTATTAACTTGGGATGATTGGGGCGTTCGTATAACAGTTCAACTTCTTTCATAGTTGCATCACCTATCGTCGTTTGTATAATGACAAAAACAAATTCACCGCATCCATGTAAAGAAAAATCTTTGCGGTTCATTTTTTAAATTGAGAGATTATTATGCCTGTTTATGAATATCGTTGCCAGGATTGTCGTCGTTTAGTCCGGCTCGTGTTTACTTTTTCCGAATATGGAAAAGTGACTCCCGTTTGCACCTATTGTGAAAGCAAAAACCTCACGCGGCGCATTGGCCGCATTGTTGTGGCAAAATCAGAAGATGCACGTATGGATACGTTAATGGAC
Organism: Anaerolineae bacterium; assembly: GCA_014879345.1. Lineage (GTDB taxonomy): Bacteria > Chloroflexota > Anaerolineae > Promineifilales > Promineifilaceae. The sequence goes on from JACSSI010000358.1 coordinate 2,962, forward strand.
GACAGTGCATTAGCGGGTCTGGATGAAGAAGACCCTCGCTCATTAGGCAAATTCATGCGCAAAATGAGCCGTGAAATGGGTGAAGATATGGGAGACGAATTTAACGAAGTAGTCGACCGGTTAGAAAAGGGCGAATCACCTGAAACAATTGAACAATCGATGCCAGATTTAGGCATGAACGATAATTCGTTTAGCGGCGGAGATTTTTAAAAGCGGCAGCGTGGCAAGGTAGCAAGGTGGCAAGGTAACGTAATGGGTTACTTGATCACACTGCCACTGGGTAACGTTGCCACCTTTTTTATCACTAACTCATGTAAGTCTTGTTGAATTATTTCAACAGGACGGTCTGCATCCACAATGACCCACCGTTCTGGCTCTGCTGCAACTAAAGTATGGTAGCCGCTGCGTACTTTTTGATGGAAGGAAACTGCTTCTAAATCCAAACGGTTCATCTCATCCCCACCAATTTGCCGTCGTGCCAAACCCCGCTCCACGTCAATATCTAATAATACTGTTAAATGGGGCTTCAAGCCGCCCGTGGCAAATTCAGTGAGCATCTTGAGTTCCTGCAAATCTAACCCTCGCCCATAACCCTGGTAAGCAAGGGTACTGTCGGCATATCGATCACAAAGGATGATTTTACCTTCAGCTAAAGCAGGCTGCACCAGTTCACGCACCAATTGAGCGCGGGAAGCAGAATAAAGGAGGAGTTCGGTAACAGATTGCATCTCCCTATTATTCACATCATGTAATACAGACCGGATTTGATCGCCAATGGAGGTTCCCCCTGGTTCCCGCGTTTGTACCACCTTGTAGCCTTGTTCCCGTAAATATGCTGCTAACAATACAATCTGGCTCGTCTTTCCACTACCCTCCGGCCCTTCAAACGTAATAAACATGCTTGCTTTCCCTTGCGATACTTAGTAAGCGTTCACAAATAATTTAGCGGTTTTCAGTTAAAAACGAACGCTTACTTAATACCAAGAAACAAAGGCACGAACAAACAAAGTTTTTTCTTTCACGCTTTGTCTCTTGGTGCCTTTGTTATATTTAAACTAGTTTCTGCGTTCGCTAAAAATACGCACGTAGCGGTTAGGCTCCTTGCCATAACTATGTGAAACCAAATCCACTTGCCGTGCCATCTGATGCTGATATCGGCGTATCGACGAATTGACTGGCCGCAAATCGACTGAAGATTGACCTGCCTGGATCAATTCAATGGCACGGTCTGCTTCAGCTACGGCCGCATCAAAAGGGTCTGTGGGGACGCTCTCCATATTTAAGGCCTGCGCCAGAAAATTTTCCATCTGGGTGACTGTGTTGGCGCGCAGCACGTAGACGGGAATCCGAGTTTGTTCAGCGTGTTTGATTAACCGCCGCTGCTTGCGATAGTAACTTTTTAAGGTCAACAGCACATCCGCATCTTCCAAACTATCTACAATGTTGACATGCGCTTTGATCTGCTTGGCTGCTTGCATGAGCCGGTTACGAGCCACGCCATAGACGAATACATCCAGGGTGCGTTCATCTTTCTGTGATTGCTGCTTTTCTTCACGAGAAGACATATCCAAACGTACACGGCCGTTTTCCCCATTAACCGGTCGCTCAGCAACAACAGTTTCCCGGCTGCGCCGATTCTGACCACGTACACTGCGCGATTCACGAGGTGCACGCACGTCGCTATCCCGGTCAGAACGGGTTTCGCGCCGTCCTGTCACTGCCGTAGAAGTTACCAGCATCGTTTGCGTTTCATGCTGAATCTCACCATCCTCATTACGTGAACGCACATCCACGTCAAATGGCTCGCCGCGCAGCATTGCATCTACAGAAGTTGTCACATCACGATGCACGAGTACTTCATGTCGCGTCTGAATCTCGATCAACACATCAAACGTCGGGGGCGCACGTCGTTCCAACACCGTTTTCTGTGTGCCGCGCCGCCGTGCTTCTTCGTCAGAGAGCGTTACGCTTTCAATGCCGCCCACCAGGTCAGACAACGTGGGATTGAGCAGCAGGTTCTCCATGGTATGTCCATGTGCTGTGCCAATGAGCTGCACGCCTCGTTCGTTGATAGTTCGTGCTGCCTCTGCTTCTCGTTCACGGCCGATTTCATCAATCACAATTACTTCTGGATTATGGTTCTCAACCGCTTCAATCATCGTTTCATGCTGATGAGAAGGCCGTGGCACTTGCATTCGGCGGGCACGACCTACGGCTGGATGCGGAATATCACCATCACCGCCGATTTCGTTGGAGGTATCGACTATTACCACCCGTTTCTTTTCAGCCAAAACCCGGGCCATTTCGCGCAGCATCGTCGTCTTACCCACGCCAGGACGGCCAAGCAGTAACACACCATGACCTTCTTCGATGATGTCGGCGATGATGTCGATGGTGCCATACACAGCCCGCCCCACACGGCAAGTTAAGCCTACTACCTGCCCACGCCGGTTGCGAATACCGGAGATGCGGTGCAAGGTACGCGCAATGCCAGTGCGATTGTCGTCATCAAAATCGCCGATACTGGCAACCACACCATCAATTTCAGCCTGCGTTATCTCGTGAGAATTGAGCATGTATTCGCCATCAACATAGCGTGCCGAAGGTCTCCGCCCTAAATCCATAACGATTTCCAGCAGTTCGTCCACTCGACCAATTTCTTCTATTTGATGACGTACTCTTAAAGGTAAAATTGTAAACAGCGCTTCCAAATCTTCTTGCGCTTGTGTTTCAGGAAATTGTTTTTCAGGTTGTTCTGTCATTACTATTTGT
>JACSSI010000359.1 GCA_014879345.1 Anaerolineae bacterium
CCGGTTCGTCTAGCTCAGGCAGGTCGTCAATAAAGTCTTCTGGAAGCAAATCCGGTTCTTCTAAGATTGATTCGGCTTCCGCTTCAACGGCCATGGCTGCCCCAGCCGCCACCAGACCATCATACTCACCTTCGTCTACGTATGGCAGCTCATCCAGAGGGGCACCCTGACGTGCGGCCAATTTTTCGAGCCAGGCCATTGCTTCATCCGGGTCTTCTGGCATTTCTTCGATAAAGGTGTCATCGGGAATGTGGGCGGCTTCAGGCTCGATAACGGCCGTTTCTATTTCCACCACTTCCACTTCTTCTTCATCTGCGCCCACACTGACCACAGCCGCGCCAGCCACTGCCAGTAAGGTAAGCGTATCTAACGCATCGGCTAAATCATCGTCAGAAACGGATAGTTCATCGGCATTGTAAACGGCCGTTTCCTCATCAGAACTGGTAACAAATTCCAGCCAGTCTAATTCATCACTTAAATCATCCGTGATCCCGGCAGATGCTGCTTCAACTTCAACCGACTCTGGTTGTGCTTCATCTTCCAGGCCATCAAGCCAGGCCATGGCATCATCCAATTCATCCAGAGCATCACCTGTATCACTGAATTGTGGCAGGGTATCGCCGTCCGCCATGAGTTCGTCTAGCTCAGTTTCAGCCTCATCGAAGCCAAACAAATCATCATCCACTTCTGGGAATGCTGGTATGTCGTCATATTCTGAGACGGATGGGAGTTCATCTAATGGCGCCCCTTGACGGGCTGCTAACTGTTCCAACCAGGCCATCGCTTCGTCAGGGTCTTCTGGCACGTCTAATGCCAGCAAATCGTCCTCACTGTCCAGGCTCGGCATTTCTGTAACCAGTTCGACCTCACTTTCTTCCTCATCGTCGTCAGCAAACAAGGCATCTAATGCACCTAGCGCCGCAGCACTTGCGGCAACTTCGGCCACGCCAAGGCCATCGTCTTCTGGCTCTTGTCCAGCATCGACGGAGGGCAGTTCATCCAACGGCGCACCTTGCCGGGCGGCAAGCTGTTCTAACCAGGCCATGGCGTCATCTAAATCTTCTGGCGGTTCACCAATGTCGTCTGTGGTTTGAGGGTCAGATTCGGCAACGGCCGTTTCCAGCACAAGCTCGTCATCCAAATCAAAGGCCGCATCGTCTGCAAGAAAATCTGGCATCGGTTCTTCATCACTATCAGACAAACCCTCCAGCCAGGAATCATTTTGGGTATCCGCTGCAAAAATTTCATCTAACGTTTCTAACTGTTCACTTTCGCGGCTCAAGTCATCCAAAAATGCCTCGTCTGGTCCAGCAGCAAAAAAGGCATCCAAATCCATGTCTTCGGCGATGGAGGGCAGCTCTTCTACAGGCGCATCAGGTTCAGCAGCCAGGTCTTCTAACCAGGACATGGCATCGTCTAAATCTTCCACAACGGCCGTTTCCACTGGTTCATCAATATCCGAATCAACAACCTCTAATAGGTCTGGCAAATCTACGTCTTCTTCTGAAATAAGTGTTGGCTCTTCTTCGCTATCTTCTGACCATTTCCAGGTTGGCATTTCGTCAACTGGTTCCGGCTCACCCCCAGCTAACGCATCCAGCCAGTCGAGACTTTCATCTTCTGCCAGTCCAGCTAAAACAGGCTCTTCTTCTGTTTCTATTTCTAACGGAGCTTCTTCTTCTGGTTCCAAACCTAAAAGTGCGTCCAGATTCAATTCGCCTGAATCGTCAGTATCGTCTAAATCCATCCAGTCCAGCCCATCTCCCAAATCGCTTGTAGGGGACGAAATATTCTCGGCGCTATACGAAGCACCATCCAAATCGTCTAGCCAATCAAATTCATCTGATTCTTCCGGGAGCAAATTACCTGGTTCTTCTGGTTCATCCTGTGGGGCAATCAAGTTGTCTTGCTCATCACTCACAGCATCCTCCATTACATCCTCATCTTCTTCCTCATCATCGAATAGTTCTTTGGCAAACGCACCGGCTGCCACAGCCCCTAATAAGCCCCCAACAACGGCCGTTGCTGAACGGCCGTCATCTTCATCAGTTTCCTCTTCATCATCTGAGCTTTGCTCGCCAGAAAACCAGTCTGGCAAAGCCTCATCTACAACTTGCGGTTCAACATCATCTTGATCAGAAAAACCGCCGGTACCGCCAAGCAGCCAATCTGGTAAATCACCCGTCGTTTCAGGCTCCGCATTTGATTCAGTCGACAAATTGTCTGTTTCCAAAAAGCCAGAATCATCTGCATCCATGACATTGCCCGTTAACCAATCAGGCATATCTGCTTCAGCTAACGGTGAAGACTCACTTTCAACTATGTCCTCTGAAATCAAAGGCGCAGAATCCACGAGTGTCGCATCGTCGATATTTGCGGAAGAATCTATCATCCAATCAGGCAAGTCATCTGTAAAAAAGTCGTTATCTTCTGCTTCCATTTCCATCGCTTCCGCGACATTTGCGCCTAAAACGGCCGTTCCCGGCACTTCAGACTCACCAGATAACCAATCAGGCATTTCGTCGTTATCGTCATCATCTGCTTCTGGCTGGTTGGCAGCCACCCACTCGGCCAACTCATCAGCAATTTCATTGCTTGCCTTGTCTGAGATCGTTGCAGCCTCTAATTCATCAGTACCGCTGCTGCCCATTAGCCAATCAGGAACATCTTCCAACTCACCCGTTTCAGCAGGTGAAATTTCAAAGTCAAAGTTGTCAGGCGTATCTTCTTGCTCTGCTTCGGTTTCATCTATCGGATTCAACTCATCCGTCAATCGCCAGACAATCTCTTCATCATCTTCTTCTTTGTTATCAAATTCTGCAAACTGGCTAAGATCAAGTTCCCCCGGTTCTAATTCTGCAACAGGTTTGTCCAGAACTGTATCATCCAACCAATCGTAAATATTCGCTTCTTCATCATCTGCTTCGGAGAAATCATCAAACTCATCATCATCTATGCGAATAATTGCCTCTGCCGGACTCACCTGAACAGGCTCCAAATCTTCTCCCGCCATATCAGACAACCAATCTGGCATCTCTTCAGCCTCTTCAGCCGATGCTATCGAAGTAAAAATTGGTGCATCATCTTCCAGGGCATCTTCCTCAATGCTTTCAGCAGCGAGCCAATCGAAGGAGTCGTCGTCATCTTTTAGCTGACTGCCAATGACACCCGCCGCAGCTGCGCCAGCAGCCATTGCCCCTAACGTATGAATGCCTGAATCTTCTTCTTCCATATCAAGTTCAGTAGATTCATCCAGCCAGCTAGCAATTTCATCGGCAACGGCCGTTTCCTCATCATCAGCCGCCAATTCCCGCCGCAGCCAATCAGAATCAGTCATCACCACCGCAGGCTCCTCCGAGATCACCGCAGACTCGTCAGCGGCATACTCATCGCCCAAACCCTCTAGCCATTGATACTCATCATCATCCTCGGCTGTGAACTGGCTGTCACTCGCAACAGTTCCCATCGCTTCCGCATCGGCAAGAGACTGCATGTCCTCGCCCATACGCTCTACTTCCATAACAGCAGGCAAGGCAATTGCCCCATCCGGTTTAAATGCACTGCCCGCCGGACTCTCCAAATCCTGGGTAGCCATATCCATCAGCGTAAGTGCCTGCAATTCCACCAAATAATCCTGGGCTTCTTCAATGCGGCCAATTTGCAGCCAAATTTCAGCCAACACCGCATTGGCGGTAATACAATTCGGCAGCTTATCCAAAACCTGCAAACAAACTTGAACAGCCGCTTTCCGTTGATGATCACGCCAAAGTGCTTCTGCTAACAGCACTTCAAGATCAATGCGATCCTCATCCTCTACGAGTGCTTCCCGCAAAATATCAATCGCCTGCGCATAAAACTCACCGCGAATATACAACCGCGCCAAAGCACCTTTTGTCAACGGCAAATCATCTGGAACCACCATCTTGGGTTCCCCTTGTTGTTTCCTGGCCTTCGTTTCCGAAAAATCTATGTAAAGCGCTTTCAGTTCTTGTTGGATAGCGCCGTTATAAGGCTCAATTTCATACGCCCGTTCCAAATGCCAGATTGCCTGTGACAAAACGTCCTCTTCTCGATATACAACAGACAAACCAGCATGGGCTATATAATCATTCGGATCCGCACTTAGGACTCGTAAGAACAGTTCCGTCGCGCCACTAAAATCTCCCTGCTCAATCAACGTTCGCGCCAACAAACGATATGTATCCACATGACGTGGATGCTGTTGCAAAATATAGCGGCAATGATTAGCAGCTAAACTAAATTGACTGTCTTCAAGAAGATGATTAATTTGGTCGTGGTACTTGTGCAGGCTTATGGTTGTCACGTGGCAAAACCCGTCTCCTACAAAACGTAAAAGTTAGCGTACCTGAAGTAACAAATTTTACGTTTTACACGTTCATTATGGTTAACTTAAAGAAATATTATGCAAAGTTTTCCCTAAATTAGCAAGTGACGTTGCTTTAGTTGTAATAGTAAATCGGTCACGTCATTTTCATTTTCTGGCATGGAACCTATCGGATCGCTAATTTTATCTTTACCTAACAGCGCATAAATGCAATTAAGAATCCCCAGGGAAAGCACTCTTAGCTCATAGCCGCCTTCTAATACAAACAATATTCGGCTGTTACATAAGTTATTTGCCATCTCCACAAGATACCGGCAAATTCGTGCATACCCTGTCAAACTCAAGCCACCTTGTGCCAACGGGTCTTGCCAATGGGCGTCAAATCCGGCCGAAACCAAAATCATATCGGGCTTAAAGGCAGCAATTTTGGGGAAAATCAATTCTCTCATGATACGGCAGTATCCCTCATCCCCTACCAATGGCGGCAGCGGCACGTTGAGCGTATGCCCAAAGCCATGACCTGCACCTACTTCATGGGAAAGCCCACCCCCTGGATAGAAAAAAGGCGCAAAAAGATGAGCAGAGGAAAACAAGACAGTATCATCCAGATAGAATATCTCCTGAGTGCCATTGCCATGATGCACATCAAAATCTAAAATGGCGATACGTTTTGCGCCATGTTTTTCTTGTGCGTGCCGGGCAGCTGCCGCTACATTATTCAACAAGCAAAAGCCGCTAACCCTGTCTGATTCAGCATGATGACCGGGTGGACGCACTAAAGCAATGCCATTCCGAGCCTGTCCTGTCATGATTTCATCTACGGCCTGGCAGCAGCCGCCCACCGCCAGCTTTGCCAAATCAAAGCTCTGCGCCGTAGCGTAGGTATCGCCATGATCGAGTATGCCACCGCCCATAAATGACACTTGCTGAATGTGTTCAATTAGTTCAGGGGTATGCACCCGCATCAACTGCTCAAGCGTGGCCGGTTTGGGGTCGATTTGTTTCAAGTCGGCTAACACACCAAAATTATTTAGATTTTGGAGGGTCGCTTTTAGACGGTGGTGACTTTCTGGATGATAGGCTTTGGTATGGGCTAATGCTGGCGCATAAACTAGAATGGTACTCATAATATAATCTTTTCCTCTCGATCAGACCTTGTTCCGATTCTCAATTATACGCCCAGGCAAAGAAAAAGCGCAGCCCTGAGACTGCGCTTTAGACAATTTTTATAACTTTGGTTAGAAAACGGCCGTTTCCTAACCAGCTAGCATCGAAATCAAACCCTGCCCATTCGCCACAGCTACCACTAAACCAGCAAATACCACCGACACCATCGCCATCAACTTAATCAAAATATTCAACGATGGGCCAGACGTATCTTT
>JACSSI010000360.1 GCA_014879345.1 Anaerolineae bacterium
GGGCGACCCCCTGGGAGAGTAGGTCATTGCCAAGAGTCCTTTTTCTTTTCCTTTGTAGAGATTAGTGATTAGAAACTACAGATTGTTATCAATCTGTAGTTTCTAGTAACTAATCTCTTTTTTTATTTTAAAGGATGTCTGCTATGCGGGAATATTTTGATTTATTGCGCAGGAATCGGAATTATCGGTACTTGTGGTTGGGGAGTGTGGTGTCCCAGTTGGGGGACTGGTTTAATCTCATTGCTTCGGCAGAAATTATTACGAATATGACGAACAGTGGGGTAGCGATTAGCTACCTTTTTTTGGCTCGCTTTTTGCCGCTGTTTTTGTTTAGTCCGTTGGCGGGGGTGTTGGCTGATCGGTATAGTCGGCGCAGGATTATGATTGTGTCTGATTTGTTGCGAGCGCTGACGGTGTTGGGTTTTTTGTTTGTGCAGGCTACGGGTCAGATTTGGTTGTTTTATGCGCTGACGGTGATGCAGTTTATTTTGAGTGCGTTGTTTACGCCGGCACGGTCTGCTGTTTTGTCTAATGTGGTTGAGAAGGATGAGTTGGTGGCGGCGAATGCGCTGGACAGTCTGACGTGGAGTACGATGTTGGCGTTGGGGGCGTTTTTGGGGGGTGTGGTGGCGGCCGTTTTGGGGGCAGAGGCCGCGTTTATTCTGGATGCGTTGACGTTTCTGCTTTCGGCATGGTTTATCAGCCGAATTGTGATGGCGGCGACTGATCGCAAGAAGATAGTGCAGGCGAGTAGTGGCTGGTTTGATTTTGTAGATGGCTTCCGGTATTTGTGGCATGAACCGTTTATTTTGGGGATTGCGTTGGTGAAGGCGGTTGGTTCGTTGGTATGGGGGGGCATTAATGTGTTGGAAATTACGTTTGCGCAAGAGGTTTTTCCGTTTGAAAGCTTGGGCTTAGGAGATGTGTTGCCGGTTGAGGATGGTGGTACGGCGATGTTGGGATTGGTGTATGTGGTGAGTGGTGTGGGAACTGGATTGGGCCCGATTTTTATGCGCCGTCTGTTGGGTGATCGGTTTGGACGGGTGATGAAGGGGATCGGGGTGGGGTTTGTGCTGCTGCCGATTGGCATTTTGATGATTGCGTTTTCGACGTTGTTTGCGGGTTTTTTGACGGGGACGTTGATTAGGACGGTTGGTTCTGGCACGGTGTGGGTGTTTTCGGCGGCGATGTTGCAACGGATTGTGCCGGATAAGTATCGAGGGCGGGTGTTTGCGTTTGAGTTTGCGGCATTGACGCTGACGCAATCGATTTCGACATTTTTGGCGGGGGTGTGGCAGGATGCGTGGGGTGTGCGGCAGGCAACGGCCGTTTTCGGTTTATTAGGTCTCATTGCAGCATTACTCTGGTTTGTTTTCTATGCGTATAGTCAGAAGCAGTCCAGGAATCATCGTGCTGGCTGGGTAGTGTCTGGTGTGGAGTGATCTGCTATTATTGGGGGCATGAAGCTTACAAGTCGCTTGAAACAGTTGATAAATGCTGGCGAGGCTACAGCCAGTTCTGTTGAATCCACTTCAGAAGTTGATCGCCCAGACCCCGTGTTTCCCCGTGTGTTGATGATTGTGCATGATCCCATCATTCCCTTTGAGAATAATCGTAAACTGCATGATGTTTTGAAGTGGCATGATCCGGTGGCGCTGGCACAGCAGTATATTTCTGACGTGGAAGCGGCCAGTTATGGTTATGTTAACTATCAGGTGGTTGATAAGATATATGTTGATGGGTTTCCTGTTAAGGAAGATGGCTTTGCTTATGATGCGGATTCGTATCTGTTTCGTTGGCGGTCGCGGACTGGTTTTCATTACCCGGATACGATGGATTACAAACGGGTGCTCGATGAGTATGGGGTTGTGCAGTGGGTGAATTTGGGGCAGATTCAAGAGGTGTGGCTGTTTGGCTTTCCGTATGCGGGGTATTATGAATCGCGGATGGTGGGGGCGGATGCGTTTTGGTGTAATGCACCACCGTTGCAAGACTTGACTTGTAAGCGGCGATTTGTGGTGATGGGGTTTAGTTTTGAACGCGGCTCTGGCGAAATGCTGGAAAATTTAGGGCATCAAGCGGAGTCGATTATGGCGCAAGTTTATCGGCAGAAGCGGGGGGATGATAATTTGTGGGAACGGTTTACGCGACATGAGAAGACGCATCCAGGCCAATCTGAATGTGGCAATGTGCATTTCGCGCCGAATAGTGACCGAGATTATGATTGGGCGAACCGGCGAACAGTAAATAGCCGTTGTGATGACTGGTTTAATTTCCCGAATTTCCAAGGCACGACCCGGCTTGTTAACTGTGACGAGTGGGGGAGGGGTGATATGCGATTTCACCATCTCTGGTGGTTGGGTCATATGCCACACATTAATGGTAAGACGAATGGGATTTTGAACAATTGGTGGGCGTATATTGTGGATCCGAATTTGGTGAAGTGAGTGTAAGATATGAGTCCCCGACGCTATTAGAAGTGTCGGGGACTTTTTTGTTTACCAGCGTTGGTGTACTTGCGGACGGACAAGTTGATCGTAGATGGCTTGGATGGCGATCATGGTTTCGGGGGAGAGTGGGGGGAAGTCGGCTGAAGCGGCGTTGTCTTGTACTTGCAACGGCCGTTTTGCTCCCGGAATCGCGCACGAAACAGCCTCAAACATCAAAATCCAGCGCAAGGCGAATTGTGCCATTGTCATGTTGGCTGGTTTGAGGGCTTCAATTTCCTGGACGGCTTGTAAGCCTGTCTCATAATCCACACCAGAAAACGTTTCACCCACATCGAAGGCGTCGCCTTTTCGATTGTAGTTGCGGTGGTCGTTGGCGGCGAATTGGGAATCTTTGCCGAATTTGCCGGTGAGCAGACCGCTGGCCAGGGGGACTCGTGCCAGGATGCCGATGTTTTTGGCGACGGCTTCGCGGAAGAAAAGTTCTGCGGGGCGCAGTCGGAACATGTTGAAGATGATTTGCACCGTTTTGACGTTGGGGAATTCGATGGCTTTGAGCGCTTCTTCTACTTTTTCCACGCTGACCCCGTAATGCTTGATTTTTCCCTGTGCCATCAGACCATCCAGCGCCGCAAAAAGCTCGGGATTGTAATAAACCTCGGTGGGCGGACAGTGGAGTTGGACGAGATCGAGGCTGTCGGTTTCCAGATTGGTGAGGCTGCGTTCGATGAAAGCTGTGATGTTTTCGCCGTTGTAGCCTTCTGCCACATGCGGATTGAGTCGGCGTCCCGCTTTGGTGGCGACGATGATTTCTTCACCAGGGCGTTCTTTTTTGAGGCGGGCGATGAGGCGTTCAGAACGGCCGTTGCCGTAAACATCGGCCGTGTCGAAGAAGTTGATGCCAGCATCAACAGCGGCGTGCAGGGTTGCCATTGCCGATTCTTCGGTCACGTCACCCCAGTCGGCACCGATGGCCCAGGCGCCAAAGCTGATAGTGGAGACGTTAAAGCCAGTTTTTCCAAGTGGTCGATATTGCATGAGTTTGTCCTTTTTGTTTCAACGCAGAGGCGCGGAGACGCAGAGGGAGGTCTGTGTTTTGAGCGGATTGCGGTTGAGATAAGTAAAGTGCGGTGTCTAATTTGATGCCAATTATGCCTGAATTAAGCGGCGTGTTCCAATAGCGTATGATAAGATTTTGCTTTGATGGAGGTTTTTATGACAGAAATTCCGAATTTGCAGACAGAACGATTGATTTTACGGCCGTTTTCCCCCAAAGATGCGCCAGATGTTCAACGATTAGCTGGAGACGTTGCTGTTTCCGATACCACGTTAAACATTCCCCATCCGTATGAAGATGGTATGGCTGAGGAATGGATTAGCACCCATCAAGCGGTTTTTGATGAAGGTGATGGGGTTACTTTTGCCATTACGCTGCGCGAAACAGGTGAATTGGTCGGCGCAATCAGCTTACGGACGGCGACCCGATTTCATCGGGCAGAGATGGGGTATTGGATTGGCGAGCCGTATTGGGGAAAAGGGTATTGTACGGAAGCGGCGAAGGCGGTGATTGCGTATGGCTTTGATGAATTGAACTTGAATCGGGTTCTTGCTTATCATCTCGCACGTAATCCGGCTTCGGGGCGGGTGATGGAGAAGGCGGGGATGAGCTATGAAGGGCATTTGCGCCAGCATACGTTTCGGCATGGTGTGTATGAAGATTTAAAGTTGTATGGGATAGTGCGGGATGATGTGATTAACTGACAAAACTTATCTAACCGCGAAGAACGCAAAGGGCGCAAAGGAGAAAAAGCTTTAAAAATCTTTGCGATCTTAGCGCCCTTTGCGGTAAAACTTGAAATTTGTCAGTCAATCAGACGGGATGATGTTGAGAACGGCCGTTAATCCACAATTTCAATCGTTTGCAAAATCACAGCCTGATCTGTTACCGGGTTTGTTGCTTCCACCACATCCAGTCGCGTCAACTCCGGCCAGCGGTAAAAGCCGGTTGTGAGCGTATAGTCGCCAGGGGGAGAATCGGGGGCAAGCGTGAGGTGGAAGGTGTCACGGATGATTTCGCCTTCGCGCCACCAGGATGTGGGATAGGCTTGAAAGCAGGGTTCCCGATCCACTTGCGCCCATACCGGACTGCCTGTTTCTGGATTGACAGCGCCAAACTGATGTATGTAGGCCGTGTACTTGGCCGACATGTCGGTTAACGGTTGGAAATATAGATTGAGGGAAATCGTGTCGCCCGCTTTGAATTCATTGCCAGAAATATCGTAGCCGATAAGGGAGAGTTCGTCGTTCCAGTTGGTGAAAACGGGATGTTGGGGCTGGTGTTCAGCCGGTGTGTTTGGCGGGATTTGGTAGGCGAGAAAAGACAAGCCATCTGGACCCAGTTGCGCGTTATGGATGATATTGCCCTGGGGAAAAGTGCTTTGTAGCAGAGGCAAACTATTCCCTTCTTCGCTGTCCATGATGATGAAACTGGTTTGCGAAGTGGTTGTTTGCGGAAAGACGACACAATGGTTGCCATCATAGGTGCGAATACCGCTGCGATTGTTTGAATGCAGTTTGAGGCTGGCGTGATCTCCCCATGAGGGTGATAGATAGATGGTTTCCGAGGCGGGCAATGTGGCAATGTATTCCCCAATTTCCGCGATGCCGACATCGTAAACCGTATACAATCCCGGATCAGTTCCCCAGGTGATGAAATAATCTCTAAAAGTGTTGACACTGGTAAAGAGCATGCCGCCTAACAGCAAAAGCGAGTAAACAATGGCAGGCCATTTCTTGCCGGATGCGGAACTGGTTTGTCGCCGCCGCAGCCAGTCTAAAGGGAGCAACAGCGCCAGGGTGATGAGGATGGTGGCGGCTGGCAGAGCGCCCAGCGCCCGTTTGCTCAAAGCGGCATCGTCCGCCAGAAAAGCGGGCGCGGACATGAGGGCAAACCAGGTCAGCAAGAACAGGTATTGCGGACGACGCCAACGGTATAGCGCGAATCCCAGTCCCACGATTAAGGAGAGAGAGAGGAAGGGATTGAAAGACGGCCGTTTTGGGATATTGATCCGTAAATTCGTGTCACCCTCAATGGTATACATTTTTGCGACACGCCAGGCGTTTTCACCCAAGATTTTGATCTGTTCTGGCATGGTGGTGGCATCTCTAAGCACAAACACATCATCGACTCGCTGGTTGAATGCCCCGGGATTGCCAACTGCATAGAAAATAAGGGGCAGCGCCACACAGAAAGCGGCACCATACGTTAGCAAAAG
>JACSSI010000361.1 GCA_014879345.1 Anaerolineae bacterium
GACACCCTTGTCATCAACCGCTTCAACCGTCCAGGTATAGCTGCCATCTCGCAGCAAACGAGAAATTACTTCACCCTGAATGGTTTCATCAGGCAGTACATAGCCATCTACCACGCCGCTAAATAACACCTCATACTCGCCCGCCCCCCGATCTTTGCCCTCACGGAAGTAGAATCGGTCGCCACCTTCATTGTCAAAGTAAATAGAAACAACGGCATTCCGCGCCAATTCATATTTGATGCGCGTCGCATCGGTATCGCCATCGGCATTAGGCGTGATTTGTTCATGCTGGATGGTAACATTCCGCAACAAGCTGCTGTCTCCATTTAGCAGACGCCAACCCAGAGCAACAGCAATCACCACCACCAATAATGCCAACAAGCCAACAAGGAACGGAAAATATTTTGAGTTTTTCATAGAGGGCAAGTTTACCAAAGCCACCCTCCCCAGGCGAGATGGTTACACGACGAATCGTCTATGTTTTATGGACTGCTAACGCCGGGAGTGAAAAATCAGCCCCCGTAAAGGGCAAACAGCACCTGCGGCGTAACATACGCTTCAACATAGGCCGCCAAAAACAACATCGGTATCACCAAACCCACAAATATGCGCCCAAAATCGGCGCAAGCGGCGATAAATGCCTCGCCCAACGTGGTGTTTGGCGGGGGGGCAATGACGGTGATATGCCAGCGCAAGGCTGCGGCCATCGCCAGCAAGAGTGCTGGCAGTTCGATGAGTGCATGAGGCAGAATTGTGCCAGCGAGGAATAATATCGGGTCATCACCCGCCAGATAAATTTGTCCGGCGGCGAAGCCAACCAAAACCCAGGGCAGCATAAAAATCAAGACGGCCAGCACGCCAAAGGTAAACGTGCCTAACAAGGCTGCCAGAATAACGACACGCACATTTTGAGTAAAGATCAATCGCGGCAAGTCGCCGAGCATAAATTCTAGTTCGCTCAGGTTAGCGGTGATGTTTTCACTGCTAAATTCTGCCTGAAGATGGGGCGGCAAGGTGTAGATATTGGCTAAGATGATCCCCATTACCATTGCCCCCGCAAAGGCGGCTAACAAAATAGAAAACCCTTTGCCCAACTGGGGAATAATGGCGAATGTTTGTTTGTACCAGCGGAAAGGGTTTGGATAACGGCCGTTTTCCCATTTACCTGTAAAGCGATCCCGAAACTGAATCATGATCCAGCCCAAACGAATCTGATCCAGGTCTCGACCCATCATCTCTTCACGGTTAAACAGGTGGAGACCCATACGGATAAGGACAACGGCCGTTATCGCCAATGCCAAAAAGAGCCACCACAAGCCAAAATGATTGCCCCAAAACAGCGCCGCCGCCTCCGCCTGAATAAGCAGCGCCATCGGCACAATAATAAAACTTGCTAACAAATTAGCCCCGCGCACACTCGTCGTCTGGCTAGAAACAACCACCGCCGCCGACACCATAATGATGCCTTGCACCGTCGTCAGCATAATCGCCTGGGCAAACAACTGCGCCGGGGGCGAATATCCGATTGAAAAATAAAGCCCGAGCACATAAACCGTCATGCCCAAATAAGCAGAAAGCAGGGGCAAAACCAGCACCGCCACCATTTTGCCCAGATACAGTTGGGCATCTGTCAGCGGTGTGGCTAACAACGGCTCCAGACTTTTGCGCTCCTTTTCACCCACAAAAGCCTCCAGCGCAATAATGAGCGAAAAAGACATGGGGAAAAACCCTACCACCAAAAGCAAAAAGGGTATCATCTGCGTGGCGATAATTTCCGCGCCATAATCAGAAACAAAATCAAGCATGCGCCCGGCCGTGAAATTCATCAAAGCTGGAAAGAGCAAAGTTAACATAATAATTGGCGTTAAAATGCGCCAATCACGGAACGTATCCTTGACTTCTCGGCGAGCCAGCACCATCGACATATACAAATCATGCCGCGTCACAGGAATTGGGTTTTTCAGGACTGCCAGGGTCATTGTGCCACCTCATTAAACTTGCTCTCTTTTTCATCCGCCACCACGCGCAAGTACACATCTTCCAGGCTCTGCGTCACCTCCTGGACGGAAATGATGCCCAAGCCCAGTTCACCCAAACGACGGACTAAAATGGGATTGTCTTTCTCTGGCGTGTCCGTGCGGTAACGGAGTCCGTTCTCACCCACCCACTCAACCGCCACCAAATCAGCCAGTTCCTTGACTTCACCATTCAAACGCTGGTCTACCCGAATTTCGACTTGAGGCTGTCCTAAAAGCTGCGTCTTTAATTCCTGTGATGAACCCTCAGCCACAATGGAGCCACGTTTGATGATGGCAATGCGATCTGCCAATGCTTCCGCTTCGGCGAGATTGTGGGTGCAGAGGATGAAACTGCGCTTATCGGCACGCATTTCACGGATGGCATCGCGCACCAGCTTGGCACTATGCGGATCCATCGCCGATGTTGGTTCATCCAGCAGCAGCACGGCCGGATCATGGAGCATGGTACGAATTAGCCCCACTTTTTGGCGCATCCCTTTGGAGTATTGCCCCAAACGACGGTGTGAGGCATCGGCCATATTGAACCGCTCAAAGAGTGCCATACCCCGTTCATGAATCTGCTTATCCTTGAGGCTGTATAAACGGCCGTAAAACTCCAGATATTCCATGCCCGTCATGCGCAAATAAAGTCCCGGCTGCTCAGTCAACATACCTATCGAACGCCGCACAGCTGCTGGTTCCATTACCACGTCGTACCCATTTACCCAGGCTCGCCCGGTAGTCGGTTTCAGTATGGAACTTAGCATACGCACCGTCGTTGTTTTGCCTGCCCCATTTGGCCCCAAGAGCGCCAACAGTTCACCTTCGCCAACATTCAACGATAAATCGTGAACAGCCACAAAATCATCAAATTTTTTACCTAAATTGTCTGCCTTGATCATAAATAGAAAGCCTCCGGCGTGTTCTTACTCCAAATTAAACCACCAGTATTACAAAATTTGTGACATCGCCTGGAAATATTAATGTAAAAGGAAATGTTATTCTGGGCAATAGGAAAGGCGTTTTCAACCACCCTATTGACAAACACCAAAGAGATCGTTATTATTATTCATATCATTATCAATTATAATAATGTTACCGATAGTGATAATTGGTGAACTTTTATGAAAAAAGTGGAACTCATTTTACATCCTGTGCGCTTCCGGATTATGCAGACAATCGACGGGAACATCTTGACGACTCAAGAAATCGCCGATCAGATGTCTGATATACCCAAATCATCAATCTATCGGCAGCTCAAAATCTTGCTAGACGGCGGTATGATTAGCGTGGCAGAGACGCGATTGGTCAACGGCATTCAGGAAAAAACGTACCAAATGGCACAAAAACCATATCTGAATGCTGGTGATGTCGCTAACCTGTCTGCTGAGGAACATATTCACTATTTCACCATTTATGTGATGAATGTTTTACGTGAGTTCGCCGACTATATGCAGCGCAGCGAAACAGAAACGGGCAGCATTGATATGTTGGCTGATCGAGTGGGTTACACAGAAGTAGCAGTTTATGCCACCCGTGCCGAGCTAGATGTCGTACAGGCAGAGCTGAATGCAGCAATTATGAAGTTAGTGAGGAATGAGCCGGGAAACGGCCGTTCCCGTCATAAATTCGCCATCATCACCCACCCGGTGAAAGATACAAGTGAGGAACAATCATGAAAACAAATTTAGAACAAAAACGAATCTACACCTTCTTAGCCATCACCTTTGGTCTGGCGTGGATCACTTCCCTGGTTATTTATCTCACAGGCGGATTACAAAACAGCCCAGTCCTCATACCCAACACGCCTGTCACCCTGGCACTGGTGCTTTTAGCAGTGGTTGTCATGTGGTCTCCTGCCATTGGCAACATTCTAACCCGGATTATCACCAAGGAAGGATGGCAGCACACCTACCTGCGTCCGCATTTCAAAAAAGGCTGGCCTTATTGGCTGGCAGCCTGGTTCTTGCCCGGCATTTTGACGGTGATTGGCATGGGCGTCTTCTTCTTACTCTCCCCCACCTACTTCGATCCCTCTCTGGGGAAATTAAAGGAAATGCTTGAGGCCAGCGCACCTGGTATTGAAATAAACGTGTGGGTGATTGCCGCCGTGCAAACGGTGCAGGCGATGCTGATAGCGCCAATTTTTAACAGTCTTGCCACTTTTGGCGAAGAGTTTGGCTGGCGCGGTTATTTGCAGCCCAAACTCATGCCTTTGGGTGGACGTAAAGCGATGCTGCTGATGGGTTTGATCTGGGGCGTCTGGCACTGGCCTGTCATTTTGATGGGGCATAACTACGGCCTGGATTACCCCGGTGCGCCTTTTCTCGGGCCGCTCGCGATGGTTTGGTTTTGTCTGGTCATTGGCATCTTCCTGGGATGGGTTACACTTAAAAGCAGATCGGTTTGGCCTGCGGTGATCGGTCACGCCGCCATCAATGGGATTGCTGGTATCGGTGTCATCTTTATCCAGGGAAATCCCAATCCTATTTTGGGACCGATGCCGGTTGGTATCATTGGCGGCATTGGTTTTACGATTGTAGCGTTGCTCATCTTCATCACGCCGAACGGATTAGTTGAGTCAGAACCAGTCAACGAAAAAACCACTCCGGAAGCACCGCTTGCCGTTGAATCTGCCAGCCTTTCCGGTTAATATTCCTTGAGGTGACAGTCACTTGCGCAAGTGACTGTCACTTTTGTGAGTAACTATGGACGAATTCATCACAGGCAAACTATTCCTCAAATCCGGCCGGGAAAAACCGGTCAAAAACCGGCATCCCTGGGTGTTTTCTGGAGCCATTCACCATATCGAAGGCAATCCAGCGCCGGGGACGTTGGTGCATGTGGTGGATAGCAACGGCCGTTATCTCGCCACCGCCTACTACAATCCCCACTCTCAAATTCAAGGGCGCATTCTCACCTGGACAGATGAAGCCATCGACGACGCCTTCTGGCACAGAAAAATAGAACGGGCCATCGCCGGACGTGCCTTGCTCAACCTGGAGCCAGCCACAAACGCCTACCGCCTCATCAACGCCGAAGCGGACGAACTTCCTGGCCTCGTTGTAGACAAATACGGCGATTATCTGGTAATACAATGCCTGACTATGGGCATTGACCGACGCAAAGAAATGATAACGGCCGTTCTCGCCAATCTGCTCCAACCCACCGGCATCATCGAGCGCTCAGATGCCAACGTGCGCGCCAAAGAGGGGCTGGAAAACGAAATTGGTGTGCTGTGGGGGGAAACACCGGAAACGGCCGTTACCATTCAAGAAAACGGCCACACTTTCGGGGTCAACCTGCTGACGGGGCACAAAACCGGCTTTTACCTCGACCAACGAGACAATCGCGCCCTGGTTGGCCGCCCGGAATTTGTGCAAGGCAAAGCGATTCTCAACGTGTTCGCCTACACAGGCGGCTTTGCCGTCTATGCCGCCGCACATGGCGCAGCCAGCATCATCAATGTAGACAGTTCACGGGAAGCATTGGAACAGGCGGAAGAAAATATGGGGCTTAATGGACAGGAACGGCCGTTTGATGAATACCTGCTGGGTGATGCCTTTGAAGTGCTACGAGATTATCGGGATAACGGCCGTTTATTCGACATGGTCATCCTCGATCCGCCAAAATTTGTCCACAGCAAACAAGATATAGACAAAGCCTCACGCGGCTACAAAGACCTCAACTGGCTGGCACT
>JACSSI010000362.1 GCA_014879345.1 Anaerolineae bacterium
TGAAGTAAGTTAGAAAACGGCTGAGGTCGCTGTCTCTTTCATCTAATGATAGCCAGGCAAACGGCCGTTTCCCATCAGCAATCCATTCACTAACCAACGTCGTCTTGCCAAAGCCGGCCGGGGCGGAGATTAGGGTCAGTTTACGGTGCAATCCCTGGTTGAGTTTTTGGATGAGGTGTGGACGAGGGATGAGAGACGGTCGTAAGCGGGGTGTATATAGTTTCGTTTGCAGCAAGTCGCCAGACATGACCCCATTATAAAGGAAAGAAGGATGATGGCGAAAACGGCCGTATTACGGTAGCCATATGCTTGAAAAACCGCTACAGATTATGTATACAGGGTATTTATTGACGACAAGTTTAGGCGAATAAAAGGTTGGGCTGGATAAGTAATGTTACCGACGATCCCATTCGGATAGTATTTTGTTAGCTGTCCCTGCATACTGCCGCATTAATAAATCAAACGTATCCAATGCTTCGTTTTTTATTGCATCATCTACTAAAGGGGATGTGTAGATTCGTAAAATTAGGCGCATTAATTCTTCTATACCAGAACGCCATTGGTCTGGTTGTTCTTCTTTATTCAATATAGTTTGAACGATAGCAAGCGACCAACTGGGATCTTGCATCCCATGTTCCCAAAGATATTCTGCAAAATGATGCTCAAGAGGATGATATTTAGCAAACGCATATTCTTCCATGAACTTGCGGAGTTCAAAAAAATGTTCGCCGCTCATCGCATAAAATTTATGGTTGATTTTTTCGCGCACCTCTTTGTCTTCATCATCAAATAACTGACACACTTTTTCTTGGCACAACTGTTGTGTTTCAATACTAGAGCCATGTGTCATATTGTAAGTATAGATATGTGCAGCACCACGCCGCCATGCTGGTAGACCGCTTATAGCCTGGTCTGCGAGTGCTTGAGCCGCAGCGAAAGCCTCCTCTGATTCTATTGCTCCACCTGAAATTGCAGCGACGCAGGCTAGACCTGCCCCACGTTCTTGTACTTCTTCGTTAGAATAGTGCATCATCATCTCTAGATAGCGAGACACTTGCATATAATTTTTATAGAAGCTCCAGTAAAGAAATTCACGTACATAATGTGCTTCCAGTAGCACTTCATGACCATCAATCAATTGTTCAAACAATGACCAAGCTCGTAGACGATCATATTGGATCATGTATGTTAACTCGTGGATTGCACCAATTCGCAGTGCCGTTGATAGGTCTGACGCCACGAATTCAATTAAATCCCATTTTCTCCCTCGTGCATCATTCGTGTTTCGCGCATCTAGCACTCGCATAACTGCTCCAAATGTAGCACCCCGATCTGAGTTTAAATAGCTATGAAAAGCGTCCCCGTGATTATCACCTTTTTTCCACCACATCTCATCATCATTCATAGATTCGTAAATCCAATTAATTAGCAAATCGAGAATGTCATTTGGCACATTGGAACTCTTACGCTTTTCAATAGCCCAAGCAACCGGACGCCTAATATCCCGATCTTCCTGAGTGGCAAAGCGACGAATTGCAGAGAAAAACCATTCCTGAGTAGAAGTTGATTCAGCAAATCCATTCACAAAGGCAGTGACATAATGATCGTCAAGATCATCCGGTATTTGTCGAAATAGTTGATAGTAGCGAGTTGGATTTTCTTTAATGAGTTCTGCTAATACACCAGAAAATTCATAACTTCCACCTTTGCCAAAGTCCAAGTGTCTTATTTTGCCACGATATTTTCCCATCGCTCTCAACCAGGCTCTATCAGACATATGTTGTGCTTCGTCTTTAGAAATTGGAGAAGCAACTGCTACCATTTCTGAGCGTCCACTTGGTTTGTCTGGTGCAAGCAAATTGGGGAATTTTCGCTCTAATTCACGTAAACGCTGGCTGCCTTTGTCAGTTAGCAAATTCTGAGGTACTGCTTGGAGTAAAAACAGTTGTTCTCTTCCACTTTGATGGAGGTCATATAAGTAACGTGGCTTGCGTCGAAATGTAAGAATATGACATTCGAGTGTATTTCGTTGCTCATCATCGAGAAATGGATAAATTGCTTTCACCAATTGGCGACTATCAAAACATGAATCTTCTCCCAAAGACAAACGCCGTTTGTCAGCAAGAAGAAATTCAAACGCTTCTCGTACACAAGATTCTACACATTGAGTATAAGCATGAGCTATTAGTCGCTGAGAGGATTTATAAGGTAAAGATTCAAGCCTTTTCACCGCTGCATTAAACTTTGAGTAATTGATCTCTACCAACGAAACTAATCCAGTGATCATCCCCTGGATCAATGCATGATGAACTGAATACAGGTCACTATAAAAAACATGGCTAGAGAATATATCTGACAGATAATCCTCATGATCTTCATGGTGATTTCTCGGAACCGACAATACTTTTTCAAAAAATGGTAACATTTGCTCTAAGAATGTTTCAGGTATTGTTTTGCTTAAATAACTGATTGACTTTTCAATCTGATGCTCAAGATTGTCGAATGCATTCCTAAGAGTTGAAAAATATATAAGTCTGATCTGCTCAAGCTCACTTTTTTGCTCAGATAATTTTTGAAAATGCGTTTCTAAAGCATCGTCGAGCAAAAAACGAACAATTCGACATCCAATTTGTGGAAATGCTCGGACAACTGCATCAGATACATGGATATGATATTTACTAACAGGGGATAGCTCGTACAAAATTTTCTCAAATAATTTGGCTGCTTCAATGCTGTACCAAACTCGAATACGTGAAAGAATCTCTATTATTCTCAAATTCCATTCGTCACTACGGCTAACATAGATATTTAGCAACGCAGAAACCTCAGTTTGTGCGACATCTGCAAGAGATGTGAGATAAGGCATCATTAGCATATTGATAAATTCGTCATCATTGTCCTCAAGCCTTGCTTCAATCCAAGGTCGGAGTCGAGTAAACCAACCAACTGAGCCGTGCATTGCTACAATTAGCCCTGCCCGTTTTTGATTGTCACGAAGTGTTTGCTGAGCAATGAGCCATTCATCATCGGTGGGGTTATGCAGTGAACCAAACCAGCGAAGTAGCACATCATAAAGGTGGAAACGTAAGTCGGGCGCATTTAAAAGGCGCTGTAGATCACTGATGTACCGATGATGATCACTGCCACGAAGATAGGCGATAATTTGAATTAGTTTTGGTCGTTCAAATATTCCTTGCTTTGATTCCAAAATGGTAGCTACGATATCACCACCATCATCTACGAATTGGCGAGCATAACAATAATCAAAGAAAGTTTGGTGCAAGAATGACCATTCTGTTTTGCCACGTAGCAGAATGCCAACACTGGCAAGCCAGTTAACAGCGTGTTCCAGATGAGCGGTTTTTGCGGTTTGCAATAATGACTGTGGTGCGGTTGTACGCTGTTGCTGATTCATATAGCTTGTTAATTGATTTATGACCTCAATGCGATTAGCAACAAACGGGCTTCCTTTCTGCTGTTTGAGAACGACATTTTGCCAAATGAGCGCGTAAAGTTCTTGTAAACTGCCAATTCCGCGTAACTGCTCAATTGTGGATTCATTAGCGACTGCACGAGCAAACAGGTCGAGATGTAGCGGAACACGTAATAATTCCAGAGTCGTTTGTGATAAAGTTGTTTCATCAACCTGTAAATTGGTAAGTACTTCTATGACTTGTTCCGCATCCAGTGGTTGTAGGGAAAATGAACGATCCAATTCGATGTGTTTAAGGCGGGGGTCGGTGTTGCGGTCAAAAATACGGCATGAGAGCAAGATACGAACATTTGGAATACGTTGTAATCGCGCTATCAAGTCAAGAGTGGTGTCTAGAGTTGGCTGGTCATGCGCAAGGGATAATGAGAGCGCATCAATTTGATCAATGAGTACAACAACTCGATTGAGTTGTGCAAGTCTACTGATTATTTGTTCAGGAGAATAAGGCAAAGCCAGCTTATGCTGAATCTCAGGTAACGCGGTTATGTTAGATAATTGTTGATCTGCTTTGATTGCTAGGACATCAAATCCCCGAGCTTCTAACTGATACAATACACTTTGCATGACTACTGTTTTGCCCATACCTGCTTGGTCAAGCAGCATAGCAACATTTTTCTCATCATCATCCTCTGCAAGTAACCATTCAACGATCTGATCGACAATGTCTCTCTCAATATGTACGTTTGTATCGGCAAATGTATGTTTGTGTTGGCGCAAAAGTGAGCCACATTGTTTAAGAGATGTTTGCAATTCAGTTATGTCGGTAGGGATGTCAAATTGCAAATCAGATGATTCTATAATTAATGATTTGCGAAGCTCGTAGGCTGTAAATTCACCCCGCACACGACTTTCACCCCCAACTCGATCTCGCAATAACCGAAAAATTTCAATTGGGAATTTATTCGTAATTGGCATCCAGCGAGGCATTGAGTCACGTTCTAGTGCGCGAAGTGGAACAATTTCAATATCAATGTGTCCCAATAGTTGCAGCAGGTACTCATCCGTTAAACCAGTGGGTGGTAATGCCAGTTTTATTTTCTTTAATAATGCTTCTTGTGCTTTGTTTATCCGATCATCATACCATTCGCTAACAGTGCTGCTGGTTTTGGCGCGTTTACACATCTCGTTCAGGTGGTCGTGTTCGTCACGCCAATTGCCAATTTGAAGTAACAAACGATCTTGATTGTGTTGGAATTTTTCATTGCGGAATTGTTGATCGAAATGTTTCCACATCGTACTCCACTCGCGGCTGGTACTTTTGATACTTTCTTTTGCCTGAATGAAAAGACGGTGCTCATCAGCAAATCGTACAACTATGTCATCAACATGTTCGGGTACTTCAACTCGTACTTGAATTACGCGCTCATTGTCAGGACGTTGAGAAGTATCTAACATTCGGCCTAAATATAATGCCGCAACTGAGTTCTGGTAAAGAATTCCTGATTGTGTTGTCGGTCCACCGGCTTCAGACATGAAACATTTGCTCCACTTGTTGTTATTTTAGGTAGTTTAACACAGGTGGGGGGTGCAAGTAGAGGGGAAACGGCCGTTCACACCCATCAATCCATTCCGTGACCAGGGTTGTTTTGCCAAAACCGGCTGGAGCCGAGATGAGGGTCAGTGGGCGGTGCAACCCCTGGTTGAGTTTGGCGATGAGGCGGGGTCGGTGGATGAGAAACGGCCGTAATCGCGGCACATACAATTTCGTTTGCAGCAAGTCGCCAGACATAAGCACAGTATACCGGAAAGGTTAAAAGTTTGACCAGACCCGCCTGATTTTATGATGTTAGGCCACAGTTAAAACGACATTTCCCTTTTTCTGCCCAGTTTCGACGAACCGGTGCGCCTCGGCAGTTTGTTCCAGCGGATAACTTCTGTCGATAATTGGTTGGAGTTTTCCCGCTTCAATCAATTCTTTGAGGAAAATCAAATCTTCTTTCGTTTGGCTTGCTGCTTCAATTTTCAGTTTCTTGCTACTTGTCAGCGAAACCCATAGGCTGAGAACAATGTTTGCCAGCCCAGCATAAGCCAGAAAATAATAGCCATCCGGCTTTAACAGCTTTAAGCGGCGAGCCACACCGCTCCGACCAACCACATCAATAATGAGATCGTAGGTTGCGCTGCTTTCGGTGTAGTTCTCTTTTTTGTAGTCAATAACGTGGTTGGCGCCGATGGTGCGCAGCATGTCCAGCTTTTCGGAGCTGTCA
>JACSSI010000363.1 GCA_014879345.1 Anaerolineae bacterium
GATGCTCTTTGTGCTGGGTGCGATTTCTGTATTTTTGATTGGTGGTGTGACGGGGCCGATTCTTGGCACAGTACCCACAGACTTGCATTTGCACGACAGCTACTGGGTGGTGGGTCACTTCCACGCCACGATGTTTGGTGGATTTGTGTTTGCTTATTTTGCGGCCATTTACTATTGGTTCCCCAAGATTACGGGACGTATGTATAAAGAGTCGCTGGGTAAGCTGCATTTTTGGCTGATGGTGCCAGGTTTCTGGGTGATGAGCCTGGGACAGATGCAGATTGGTCTGGTGGGTATGCGCCGCCGTATTGCGGATTATGATCCAGCTTTGGGTGTGCAGAATACGCAGGTTTTGATTACGATTGCGGCGTTCATTATTGGCTGGTCGGTACTGATTATGGTTTATAACTTGGTCAGCAGCGCCAGAGCCAAGCAGTTGGCGCCAACGAATCCTTGGGGCTCTCGTTCCCCAGAATGGCAGATTCCTTACCCGGTACCGGAATTTAACTATGACCAACCGTTTGAGGTGGTTGGTGATCCGTATGGGTATGGCGCACCTGATGATCCGGAATATGTGCATATTCAGGCGGTTCCCGTGCCGTCTGGTGATTGATTTAGTAGATGTGAATAGGTTTGTAGTGATGACTTTAGTCATGATAACTACTAAAGTGGTTACTACGAACCCATGATTTGGAGAGAATGAACATGGCAGATGGGAAAAAAGCAGCCATGCGGCGCGGAAATATGGTGTTGTTGATTTTAGCGCTGTTAACGATTGTTGAGTTTGCAATTGCCCTATACCTCGATTCGACGGTTTTGTTGTTGATTATGTCGTTGCTGAAAGCGGCTGTGGTGGTGTGGGTGTTTATGCATGTGTATCGCCTGTGGCGGGGTGAGGAGGATCATTCATGAGTGCTATAACTGCTCATCATGACGACCATGAACATGAAGGCCATGATCTGCCGTATCCGACCCAGTTAAAGGCGAATCGCCTGGGGTTATGGCTGTTCTTTATTTCTGAGTTCTTTTTGTTTGGCGCATTATTGCTGGCGCGATTTTATTTGTGGCTTGAACCAGGAATGGGTCAGACGCGGCCGGCTTTGAGTCAGGAGATGGGCTTCTTGACGACTGCGATTTTGCTGATTAGCAGTTACTTTGTCTATCGCGGGGAAACGGCGATGGAGTTTGGTGAGGTGAAGCAGTTTACGCGCAGTTTTATGGTTGCGGCCGTTTTGGGTGCACTGTTTTTTGTCGGTGTGGTGTTCTTTGAATGGAATATTTTTGGCCTGAGCGGTGAGGTTTTTGGGGTTGAGTTGTTTGGTCATCTGAAGCCGTGGGATGGTGTGTATGGCGGTGTGTTTTATATGATGACGGGGATGCACGCGCTGCATGTGCTTTCTGGTATTTTCTTGATTCTGGTGGTTTGGAATCGAGGACGCAAGGGGAGTTTTACGGCGGAACGTCATTGGGGTGTGGAAGGTACGGCGCTGTATTGGCACTATGTGGATGTGATCTGGATTATTTTCTATCCGGCGCTGTATTTGATTGGAACGGCCGTTCACTAACTGTTATTTGTTTACTTATTAACCGCGGAGGGCGCGGAGGACGCAGAGAAACAACTCCGCGCTCTCTGCGTTCTCTGCGGTTTTTTGGTTTTGAATTATGGATCCTGTCAATAAAGCCATTCTTTTATCATGGAGTTGGCGGGCAGAAATTATCATTGTCCTGGTGTTGGCTGGGGCTTTGTACACCCGGGGGTGGGTGCTGCTGCGCAGACGAACGAAACCACATAAGCATAAGCGGCGAGGCGGCCAACCTTATCCATTAACGGCCGTTTGGCGGCTAATCTTTTATGTGGCAGGTCTTGTCGTCATCGGCATTGCCCTCATGTCGCCGATAGACGTGTTAGGGGGGCAATTATTCTTCATGCATATGATTCAACATTTATTGTTGATCATGATTGCACCTGCCTTGTTGCTATCTGCCAATCCGATGGCGGTGACATTGTGGGGAATGCCACATAAAGTGCGCAAGCCAGTGGGCAAAGGGTTGAGTTTTGTACTGAACTCCGACTCTAAATATCGTGGCTGGATTCGTACTGCGACTGCGCCAGGGTTGGTGTGGTTGGCATGGGTCATCATAATTATTGGCTGGCATGATCCAGACATGTATAACTGGGCGTTGACCAATGAAGCTGCCCATGATTTAGAACACATCACTTTTTTTGCTGTGAGCATGTTGTACTGGTGGCATGTGACGGGCGCCGGCCCACGTATTCACAAACAGTTTAATCTCATCGGGCGCATCGCTTTTGTCATTTTGGCGATTCCTCCCAATATGCTCACAGGCATAATTATTGCTTTTTCGCCAACTGTTATTTATACCTACTATCTCACTGCGCCACGTATTTGGAATGTGGATGTGCTGACGGATCAGATTTGGTCTGGGGTAATTATGTGGGTGCCTGGCAGCATGATGTTTATCATTGCTGCGCTCGTTTTGATTGCCCAATTGTTGAGTGAGGAAGAGCGTAAACCCATACTGCCAGAAAAGGAGTGGGGTTCAGATGAAAAGGTAATAGCACCTGGGATGAAGAAATAAAACAAAGTAGAGATTGTCGATTACACAAGTCGCAAATCTCAAAAAGTTTTGGGGAAGCGGAAGCATCAATACATGAAACGAATCATACTTATTATTAAAACATTATTTAGCCGGAAATGGTGGTGGGTAACACTGCTGGTATTAGCGTTGATGGTCTTGTTGGCCCGTTTGGGATTCTGGCAGTTAGATCGACTGGATGAGCGACGCGCAGAGAATGTGGCGTTGGCGGCTGCTTTGGATGCCAATCCTGTATTGCTCAATGATGTGGCGTTTTCGGGAGATTTGGAAGCGTGGAAAGACCGGCTGGTGATGGCAGAGGGTGAGTATGATTTAGAGAACCAGTTAGCCTTAATCGTGCAGAGCTGGCAAGGTTCGGCCGGGTTGCATTTGATTACGCCGTTGGTGCTGGATGGGGGAGAAACGGCCGTTCTCATTGACCGAGGCTGGATACCGGACGAACAACAAGCTCCTGAATTCTGGAGCCAATATGATGAAACAGGGACGGTCTCCGTTGATGGCTATATTGCCCTGTCCCAAATCATCTCTCGCGGCACAGCAGAATCTGCACCTGGCGGCCCCAGCCAGGAATGGTATCGTGTAGACATCGCGTCCATTCAGCCACAAATGCCCTATAACCTGTTACCGGTGTATGTCATTCAATCACCGCCAGCAGCGGGCAATACCGAACTGCCCTATAACGAAGGTCGAACTGTCGAGATAACAGAAGGCAATCATATGAGCTATGCTATCCAGTGGTTTATTTTTTGTACTGGTTTAGGCATAGCCTATATTATTTACATCAACAAGTGGATTTCTGATCAACAAAAGGATGGGAATTAGGCAGATGATCTTATCCAGACGTGTGCAGAGCGTGGGCGAAGCAGGTGCAGGGGCGCAGGGGCGCAAGCTTATTCTTTCTTTGATTGGTTTGGTGCTTTTGATGGCAACGGCCGTTCTGCCCGTATTGGCACATGGGGGCGGTCTCATTTATGTGGCGGGGGAACCGGCGGGCGATTATCGGGTGACGGTGTGGGTGGCTCCCAACGAAGTAGAAGCAGGCAAAACATTGCATTTTACAGTAGCCGTCGTCGCCGCAGAGAATAACGACATGATTCTTGATGCAGACGTTACCGTAGACGTATTTGATACACAATCAGGCGAACTGCTGCTTTCCGCGCCAGCAACCACCGCGCAATCGGTTAACAAGTTGTTTTATGAAGCTGATTTCCCGCAAGCACCTGGGGCGGGCATGTATACGGCTGTGACAACGGTAAACGGCCGTTATGGCTCTGGTGATGTCTCCTTTAATTTTGAAATCATACCTGTCAAAACCAGGATAAACTGGCTGCTTGTAGGCATTGTAGGGTTGCTTGTTATTGTTGTCATTGGTTTTTTCCTCTCCCGTCGCACCGAATCCAAACCAGAAGAAAATTAATACAAAGAAACCAAGGGGACAAAGAATTTGAGCACTATTTGGTCATTTTGGTGGCATCTTGGTGACGAAACGCTATAATCTGTTTCAGCTAGTCGGTTAGAAGTTGATGAACCGTGAGGCAGAACGCAAACCATCTAGCCCTAAACCCAGTACAATTTGACCAGTATAGCCAGCACAGGTCAGCGCCTACCTCTGATACCACCTGTGCGCACATCAAAAAATCAGCCAATCTTGAGGATGTCAGGAACATGCGTACACCCCAATTCAAATTAGAAGAAGGTTGGTCAACACTCTTATTACTCATCGCACTCATCTTGACGGCCGCTATCACCATCCTGCTCGCTGAGTTGACGCAGGGAACTTATCTGCTGCCGATTGTGGGCGTAACGGCCGTTATCATTGGTCTCCTCCTGGCAAAAAGCCAATTTCCTTCACGCACTGCCCATTTTTTAGCATTTGCTTATGGCATCATCATCGTCGGTTATCTGCTAGGCACGCTTTTGCCCGAACACCTGACCTGGCATGAACGTATCATCAATCTCGGCACGCGGCAGATAGAATGGTTCAACAAGGCATTTACCGGTGGCACTAGCCGTGACGGCCTGATATTTGTTGTGCAAACAGCGATAGTTTTCTGGCTGCTGGGTTATTCTGCTGCCTGGTACACTTTTCGTAAACCGCGTGTGTGGCGCGTGGTGATTCCCACAGGGCTGGTGCTTTTAAGCGTCGTTTACTACTACTATGGCCCCAAACCCTTGCTGTATTACATGGCAATCTACATCATCCTGGCACTTTTATTTGTGGCGCGGACACATCTTGTTGCGCAGGAAGCCATTTGGCGGCAAGCATCTGTGCGCTATGAACGGGGCATTGGCATGAACTTTTTCCGTGCGGGACTCGTGGTCGCACTGCTGCTGCTTTCCGTGGCGTATGTCATGCCCACATTTGCCGCCAATACGCAGGTCAATGACGCCTTGAGCAATACGCGCGGCCCCTGGCGTGAGTTTCAGGAAACGTGGACACGGCTTTTTGCCGCGCTCCGTGCTTATGGCACTGCCACCAGTGATCCGTATCAGGATACGATGGCACTCGGTGGGCCACGCAGTGTCAGCAACGATCTTGTCATGGATGTGTATGTGCCGCGTGAACTGCCCAACCTGTATTGGCGTGCCATTGCCCTGGACACCTACGAAGATGGCGGCTGGTCAACCGTCGATCAGGAGACCGTGCTGCACTTTCCCGATGACGGCTATTTGACAATTGCCCCAGCCGCTGCACGTGAACTCATCACCCAGAAGGTGGTGAATTACATTCCTAATTCCAGCATTATTTACGCTGCGCCAGAAGTGGTGGGTTCCAATCGCCAGATGTTTGTGGATTCGACGCTGGATGAGGCAGGTAATGAAATTGTTTCGGCGATGCGCTCTCGGTTTGTGCTTTCTTTGGGCGATCAATATGAGGTATTTTCCAGCATTTCTACTGCGGATGTGCAAAGTTTACAGGCGGCTTCAACAGATTATCCCGACTGGGTAACAGACACGTTTTTACAAGTCTCTGATGAGTTGACGCCTGAAACGTTGGCATTGGCAGCCCAACTAACGGCCGATTTTGATAATCCGTATGATAAGGCAACGGCCGTTCAGAATTACCTGCGTGAA